>JBOFGW010000342.1:0-6056 GCA_051649325.1 Burkholderiaceae bacterium
AGTGCTTGGCGTAGCTTTCAAAATAAGCCAGCAACTGCGCGTGCGAAGGATAGTCTGGGTAGTCGGCCGGCATCGGAAAGTCGTGAAACTGGCTGAGCAGTTTGCTGCTGATGATGTGCGTGGTTTCAAACACGCTGGAATGGCCCACGTCTTCTGAAAAGCGCCAGTTGCCGCCCAGGCCAGTGCCGGCCTCAAACACCGTGAGCGAAAGGCCGGCGTCCAGCGCTGCTTTGGCTGCCGCCAGGCCGGAGGGGCCGGCACCGATGACGCATACTGTTTTTGTCATAGCGCGATTATCGCGAGATTGGCGCTGGCCTGCACGCGCAAGCATACCGGTCGCATCACGCGCTGCAGCACAGCCGCAATGCTGCGCCGTGGCATCATGCACGGCATGCAGATATTCAAAGATTTCTCGGTTTCTTCGGTCGTTGCAGGCTTTGTTGCGATTCTGGTGGGCTACACCAGCAGTGCGGTGATTGTGTTTGAGGGTGCGCGCGCTGCCGGCGCATCCACCGCGCAGGCTGGGTCTTGGATGTGGGCGCTGGGTCTGGGCATGGGGCTGACCAGCATCGGCCTTTCGCTGCGCTACCGCATGCCGGTGCTCACGGCATGGAGCACGCCCGGCGCGGCGCTGCTGATCACGGGCAGCGCGGGTTTGAGCTATGCGCAGATCATCGGCGCGTTTGTCGCTACCGGCGTGCTGATTGTGCTGGCCGGTGTGACGGGATTTTTTTCGCGCGTGATGGACCGTATTCCGGTCTCGCTCGCCTCTGCGCTACTGGCCGGTGTGCTGCTGCGCTTTGGCATGGACGCATTTGTCGCTTTGAAAACGCAGTTCTTGCTGGCGTTTGCCATGCTGGCCGCGTACTTAATTGCGCGGCAGTGGCTGCCGCGTTACGCCGTGATTGCGGCGCTGGTGGTGGGCTGCATCGTGGCAGCAAGCAAGGGTTTGTTTGGCACGTTTGCGCTGCCCGCGGGCTTGACCGTGCCGCTGTTCACTATGCCGGAATTTTCTTGGCAGGCATTAATTAGTATTGCGCTGCCGCTATTTGTGGTGACGATGGCCAGCCAAAACCTGCCCGGCGTGGCGGCGCTCAAAACCAATGGCTACGCGCCGCCGCTATCACCCGTCATCGCCACTACCGGCGTGGCTACAACCTTGCTCGCGCCCTTTGGTGGCTACGCATTCAACTTGGCCGCGATCACGGCAGCCATTTGCATGGGGCGCGAGGCGCATCCCGATCCGGCCAAGCGCTACACCGCAGCGGTGAGCGCGGGCGTGTTCTATTGCATCATCGGCCTGTTTGGCGGCGCAGTGGCCGCGGTGTTTGCGGCCTTTCCGCGCGAACTCATCATGGCCGTGGCCGGGCTGGCGCTGCTGGGCACGATTGGCAACGGCCTGGCGGTGGCGGTGAAAGATGAAGACAAACGTGAGGCCGCATTGATCACGTTTTTAGTCGCCGCCAGCGGCGTAACGCTGTTTGGCATTGGCGCGGCGTTTTGGGCGGTGGTGGCGGGTGCGCTGGCCAGCGGGGTGAAGCGATTGCATGCGCAGCGCAAAACCAGCAGGCAATAACGCAATATCCATGCGATTTTTCAGGCAAAAATGCTTGAAAAGGCGCATGGATATTGCGTAGAGCCCCTCTAGAAGCCTCAAAACCGCGTCGCAAACTCCCCCAAATACTTTAGCCCCACCACCGCGCGGCTGCCGTACCAACTGATCATTTCGCCATCGATCAAAAGCACGGGTTTGCCGATTTGCTGCTCCAGCATGTCTGCGTGCTTCTCTGTGAAGCTGTAGGGCTCACTGGAGAGCAGCACCAGATCAATTTCGCGTATGAGTGCATCTGAAAACTTGAACGTGGGGTAGCGCGTGGCGCCTGCTTTTGCGTTGCACGGCACGCAGTCTGGATTGGCAATGCCGCTGCCGCCTTGCACGTCTGGCCAGGTGTGCCAGTTCACCAAGTCCAGTGTGCGGCTGATGTAGGTATCGCGCGCCACGGTCATCCACGGGTCTTGCCAGATCACGTACAGCACACGGCGCGCGGGCCAGGCTTTGGCGCGCAGATTGGCAAGCTCTTTTTCAAACGCTGCCGTGAGCGCCTGCGCGGCTGCGACCTTGCCAAAGATACCGCCCAGCAGTTGATACAGCGCCACGTTATCTTGCGGCGTTTGCGGATGCGTCACGATCACGTGCGGCACAAACTCGCGCAGTTGCTGCACCGCGGGCAGTTCATTTTCGTCCACGTTCACTACCACATGCGTGGGCGCCAGCCGGCGGATTTTTTCCACATTCACGTCTTTGGTGCCGCCGATTTTGGGAATATTGCGCACGAGCAGCTCGGGGTGAATGCAAAACCCGGTGCGGCCCACCACTTGCTCCGCCAGGCCAAGATCAAGTAGCAATTCCGTGATGGAAGGCACCAGGCTGACAATGCGCGCTTGCCGCCCCGCGGCTGCATGCGTTGTGCCCAGCGCGTCTTGGTACGTGGCTCTATACATGCCACAGATTTTTACATGTGCGCGGCGCCAAGCCCGATAGAATTGGTCGCAACTTAGTAATTCTTCGGACCTCCATGGAAAAGCGCGGCAAAGAAGGTGTGGCACCGGCGGGCAGCGCAATCTCGCGTTTGCAGATGGCGGACGTGGCCCGGCTCGCCGGCGTATCGGTGTCGACGGTATCGCGCGCTCTCTCGGGCAGCACGCTCGTGAATGAGCAGACCCGCAAGCGCGTGCGCGAGCTGGCCGAATCGCTGAACTACTCCATCAATGTGGGCGCGCAAAACCTGCGGCTACGGCAAAACCGCACCATCGCGGTGGTGCTGCCGTTTGACTTTCGCACCGCGCAAACCGCGTCTGATCCGTTTTTTATCAGCCTGCTGGGCAGCATTGCCGATGCGCTGACCGACCGCGGCTACGAGATGCTGCTCTCGCGCATCGACGCGGAGCAACTGTATTCCGCCGCGCAATTGGTGCAAACCGGGCGCGCCGCGGGCATCATTTTGATTGGCCAGTGGCATCAGCATGAGCAGCTCAACCAGTTGGGTGCGCAGGGCTTGCCGCTCGTGGTGTGGGGCGCGCGCATGCGCGACCAGCTGTACTGCACCGTGGGCAGCGACAACGAGGCCGGCGGCAAACTCGCGACCGAGCATTTGCTTACCCAAGGCCGCAAACGGATTGCCTTTCTGGGCGACACTGAACTGCCCGAGGTCGCGCTGCGCTTTGCCGGCTACCGCAGCGCACTGGCGCAGGCCAAGGTAGCGTTTGATCCCGAGCTGTCGATTCCCGCGCCGTTTGTGTCTGAAAGCGGCAAACACGCCATCGATCATCTGATCAAACGCCGGACCAAGTTCGACGCAGTGTTTGCCTGCAGCGATCTGCTGGCCATGACATCGATTCAATCCCTGCAATCGCACAGCCTGCAGGTGCCGCGCGATGTGGCGGTGGTGGGCTATGACGACGTGGCGCTGGCCAGCTACTTTCAACCGTCGATCACCACGATCGCGCAGCACATGGGCGAGGCCGGCGACGCTTTGGTCACCGCGCTGCTTGAAGCGATTGAAGGCGTGCGGCCCACGCCGCGCTTTTTGCCCACCAATCTGGTGGTGCGCGCCAGCAGCGTGATCTCCTCGTCCAAGTGACCTGCACTGCCGCCGCGTGAGGCGTTGGCGCTGCTTTTCCGTTGCTCACTTTGCAAACGATTCCAAGAGTATTGTGCGCTGCACTATCGATTCTTGAGGGTGAGATATTGCAAACGATTGCAAAACTGCTTAATCTGCGTGGCAAGTTGAGTCTCGCATGAGCCTGCGCGGTTCGCGCTTGCGGCACCAACCGAATCACATAGACCAAGACCCACCCTCAGGAGACAGCATCATGGCAACCAAACATCCCGGCCTGCGTGTGTTCGCCGCGCGGCCCCTTGCACTGGCACTCAGCGCCGCGTTCTGTGCATCCGCATTTGCGCAAGACAAGCCTGCAGAGCCCAAAAAAGACGAGCCGCTCAACCTTGAATCGATTGTGGTCACCGGCACTTCCAGCGCCGTGAGCAAAATGAAAAGCAGCGTGTCGATCAGCACGCTAGGTAGTGAGGCGATTGAGCGCACGGGCGCGCAAAATGCGGCGGAAATACTGCGCTCTATTCCCGGCGTACGTTCAGAGTCCACGGGTGGTGAAGGCAATGCCAATATCACCGTCCGCGGCGTGCCGATCTCCGCCGGTGGGGCGCGCTATGTGCAAATTCAAGAAGACGGCTTGCCCGTGCTGCTGTTTGGCGACATCGCCTTTGGCACGGCAGATCAATTTCTACGTGCCGACTACACCGTAGACCGCCTTGAAGTCGTGCGTGGCGGCTCGGCTTCTACGCTGGCGACCAACTCGCCCGGCGGCATCATCAACTTCATCAGCAAGACCGGTGAAGAAAAAGGCGGCGCAGTCGGTTTGGGGCTGGGGCTGGACTTTCGTCAAACGCGGCTGGACTTTGACTACGGCACCAAGCTGGCAGAAGGCACCCGCATGCATATTGGCGGCTTTTACCGCGTCGGCCAGGCCGATGGCCGCAATGCTGACTTCAATGCGCAAAAAGGGGGTCAGATCAAGGCCAATATCACGCAAGAGTTGGGGGGCGGCAACTATGTGCGCGTGAGCCTGAAGGCCTTGAACGACAAAACACCCACTTTCCTGCCGGTACCCACCCGTGTGGTGAACGGTGAGATTCAGCAAGTGCCCGGTATTGACCCGCGCACCGCATTCTTCATTACCAGCAACTTCCCGCGCGACACCACGCTGGCCAGCAACGGCTCGTTTGTCACCAGCGATCCCAAAGACGGCTTGAACATGAAGAGCACCGCGCTCGGTGTGGAAGGCGCATTCAATTTGGGCAGCGGCTTTAAGCTTGAAAACCGCTTCCGTACCGCGCAAAACGACGGGCGCTTTATCGGTCTTTTCCCCTCCAACACTGCCAATACAACGCCTGCCGGCACATTCAACGGCGTGCTGTTCAACACCTCGCTCGACAGCCTGGACAACACCTTCAACGATCTGAAAGTGACCCAGACGATCAGCCTTGGCGGCAGCGACAAGCTTGGCCTGACCGGTGGCCTGTTCTACGGCAAGCAAGACGTGGCGCAAACCTGGTATTGGAATCAGTACACCATCGCTTCAAATGGCGACAACCCGGCAGTACTCGGCTTGGCCGGCGTAGGCCCCAACACATTTGGCGGATGCTGCGTGCGCACGTGGGACGTGAGCTACAAAACCACCGCGCCCTATGCAGCGCTGACGTTTGAAAGCGGCCCGGTGAATCTGGACGTCAGCGTGCGCCGTGACCAGCAAAAGGCAAGCGGCTTCACCCTGGAAGACCTTGGCACATCGCCAGGTGCATGGGATCCTGCAAGCCGTAGAAACGTCAACTACAAGGTCTCCAAGACTTCGTACTCTGCGGGCGGCAACTTTGCGATTGATCGTGATTTATCGCTGTTTGCGCGCTACAGCGAAGGCGTGTCCTTCAGTGCCGACCGGCTGCTTTACGGCAACCCGCTGGACGGTTCAGTACCCATCAATGTCAATGAGGTGAAGCAGTTTGAAGGCGGCGCTAAATGGCGCAGCGGTCCACTCTCAGCATTTGTGACCCTGTTCAACGCCCGTACGAATGAGAGCAACTACGAAGTCACCACACAACAGTTCACCAACAATCGTTATCGTGCCAATGGTCTTGAGATCGAGGCTGGTGCGCGGTTTGGCGATCTGCGCCTCAGCGGCGGCGTAACTTACACCGATGCCAAGATCACCGGCACCGCAGACGGCTCCAACATCGGAAAAACACCGCGCCGCCAGGCCAAGTTTGTGTATCAGCTGCAGCCGACCTACAGCGTGGGTGATTTGCAAGTGGGCGGCAGTTTGATAGGCACGACCAAGAGCTACGGTGATGATGCAAACACCATCAACATGCCGGCCTATAGCGTGGTGAATGCGTTTGTCACTTACCAGCTCTTCCCCAGCACGGTGCTCAGCCTATCGGCCAACAACCTGTTCAACAAGGTCGGCTATACCGAGGTGGA
>JBOFGW010000343.1:0-5510 GCA_051649325.1 Burkholderiaceae bacterium
GCCGCCCACCGCAGCCCATGGCCAGAAGCACCATGGCCATGCAGGCCGAAGGCGCGCCCATGCCGATTGAAGCGGGGCAAACGCGGCTGACGCTGAGTGTGAATGGTAGTGTGTTGATGAAGTAGGTCTTTAAGGCCTGTACGCAGTATCCATGCGGGTTTTGGGGCAGTTTTGCTTGGAAATGCGCATGGATATTGCGTACAGTGTCGCAAAGATGTCCATCCTCCCCCTTCAAGGGGGAGGTTTGGAGGGGGATGGGTGTTGACGGGCCAACCACTCGGGCGGCACCCCGCGCAGCAACCCATCCCCACCCTGACCCTCCCCTTGAAGGGGAGGGAACGTGCCCGTCTCACTTCAAAAAAGCACTTACCAAGACCATGCCCCTGCCTAATCACATCCACCCCGTCGACCCCGCCCACGCCTGGCGCCTGCTCAACACTGGCGCGACTGTCCTCGTATCCGCCGCGCATGCTGGCCGCCGCAACGTCATGGCCGCGGCGTGGAACATGGCGCTGGACTTCGCGCCCGTGCCCAAAGCGGCGGTGGTAATCGGCAAAAGCACATTCACGCGCGGGTTGATTGAAGCCTCCGGCCGCTTTGCACTCGGCGTGCCCACGCAAGGCATTGCGGATGTGACCTACACGCTGGGCAGCCTGTCCGGCCGCGACGCGCCGGGCGAGGACAAACTCGCCGCGCTCGGGTTTGAATCGTTCACACCGGATGAAGCGCACGGCATCCCGCTCGTGGCAGGCTGCGCCGGCTGGCTGCTGTGCGAACGCATTGCCGAGCCGCATATCGAAGCCACGTACGATTTGTTTTTAGGCCGCATCACCGCCGCCTGGGCCGATGAGCGCGCATTCGCGGGCGGCAAGTTCAAACCCATCGATCAAATTCCGCCGGCGCTGCGCACGATTCATCATTTGGGCGCGGGCGAGTTTGTGATGCCGGGGGCGCAGTTGAAGGCAACCGCAACAACATGGAAATAGGCTCTACGCAGTATCCATGCGCTTTTTGAAGCAAAAATGCCTGAAAAAGCGCATGAAACATGCGTAGAAGGCTGCTGAAACGCCTACACCGTCCACAAATACAGCGTACTGGTGCCGACGGTTTCGGTACGCTGCGCCGGCCAGTCACCCATGTCGAAAGCGTGGGACACAATGCGGGTGCCGGGCTTGAGCTTTTGCAGCGTGGGCCGCAGGCGCAGATTCAGCGCGCGCAGCAGGTAGAGCGTGACCACGGTGGCGTCGGAAAAATCGGTCTCAAAAATATCGCCGACGCGAAAATCCACCAGCTTGGTGACATTAGCTTTTTTGGCAGCGGCATTGGCCTCGGCCACGCGCTGCGGGTCGATATCGATACCGGTGCCGCGGGTGCCAAATTTTTCTGCCGCGCGGATCACAATGCGGCCATCGCCACTGCCCAAGTCGTACAGCCGGTCGGTCTTGGTGACTTTGGCCATCTCCAGCATCATGTCCACCGCGGGCATGGGCGTGGGGACATAGTGCACATCGGGCGTGCGCGCGGGCGCGTTTGCGGTTTGCGCCCAGCCAAGCAGCGGCACACTGGAGAGCACCGGCACGCCAGCGCCGGCCAGCACGAGATTGCGCCTTACAAGATTACGTGGGTTCATGAAATTATCCTTTCGATTCAGGTTGAGGAGCAGTTTTATGAATAGCGGCATACACCAGCGCGCCCACGGCCAGCACGATCACGCCGATCCATGCCGCATTGAGCCCGCCGAGTTCTTGGCTGTAGACATAGCCCAAGCTAGACCACAGCATGTACGCGCACACCAGGCAAAACACGATTGGTGTGAGCGGATACAGCGGCACCTTGAAGCGATTCGGTAGATCTGGGTGCTTGCGCCGCAGGACAAACAGCGCAATGCCGCTGAGTAAAAAGAACAGCCAGAACACCGGCGCGGTGAATTCCACCATCGCTTTAAACCCGCCGCCCACGGCGAAACCAATCGCAATCAACACCAGCGCAGCAATGCTCTGCAGCCAAATGGCGTTGACCGGCGTGGCACGCTCTTCATCCCACTGCCCCACGTTGCGCAGCACCGGCCAATCGCGCGCGGCGGCAAAGTTGGTGCGTGCGCCCACGATCATGGTGGCGTTCATCGAGGTCAGCGCGGCAATCGCCACCAGCACGGCCATGATCACCTCGCCAGTGCGGCCAAAGGCCACGTTCATCAAATCGGCCGCCACCGCTTTGGATTGCGCCATGCCCTGGATGCCCAGCCCGCTCCAATACGCCCAGTTCACCAGCAGATACAGGCCGGTGATGATGGCAATCGAAATCATTAGCGCGCGCACCATGTTGCGCCGCTCGTCTTTCAGCTCCGCGCTGATGTAGGCCGCTTCATTCCAGCCGCCGTAGGTCAGCAGCACAAACACCATGGCCAGGCCCAGCGCGCCTAGTGCCGGCGTGCTGGGCGCTGCTGCACTGGCGGCAGGCGGCGCCGCGGCCGTGCTGCCGTTGCTCACCAAAAACAGCCCCGCCACCACAATCAGCAGCAGCCCGGCCACTTCCACCGCGGTCAGCCAAGTTTGCGTGTTGGCGCTGGAACGGATGCCGCGCACATTCACCCAGGTCAGCACCAGCAGCGCCGCAACGGCATACAGCGCCGAGCTGGCTGCGCCCAGCGGCAGAATTTGCGTCATGTAGTCGCCAAACACAAAGGCTAGTAGCGCGATCGAGCCGGTCGTGATCACTGCAAAGCGTGCCCAGGCAAACAGAAAAGACACGGCTTTGCCGTAGGCGCGGCGCAAAAAGTGATAATCACCGCCGGCGTTGGGGTAGGAAGTTGCAAGCTCGGCGTAGCACAGCGCGCCGATCAATGAGATCAGGCCGCCGGCAATCCAGGCGGCGAACATCCAGAACGTACTACCGGTATTGGCCGCCACCAGCGAAGGCGCTTTGAAAATACCTGCGCCGATGACAATGCCCACGATGATGGCAATTGCCTGCGTGAGGTTCAGTGTGGCGCGTGGCTGCGCATTGGATGAAGCGGTAGACATTGCGGTCGCGCGTGGCCCGAGCGCACCTGGGCCTGCACGAGAAGAACTTTCGCTGGACAAAGCCATGAAAAAACCTCACGTTAAGCAAGTGACAAAGTGGCCACTTGTTGATCGACTCCCTGGACGAGCGGTTGTATTTGTTGTCGATGCGTAAACGTGGTTGCGTGCGGCAAGCCTTATTCCCGGCAAGGGGGAATGGTTAATGGCCGGCAAGGATAGAGCGCTTAAAAATTAATTTTGTTCCAGCGCGTTAGCGTTATCCTCAAGGTGGCCTGTAACAAAGTATGTCTGTTGACCGCGAGTGCGGCTGCATGGATTTCAGTATGTGGTTTGCAGGCCGTGTGAAGCGGCAGTACGCAATATCCATGCGCTTTTTCAAGCATTTTTGCCTGAAAAGGCGCATGGATAGTGCGTAGAGTGCTATTGGATATGCGCCATGTGTAAGGTAGGTACAGCGCGGTTTTCTAACTGACGCTGCGTATCGAAAGCTCAGCGCTTGCGCTTGATCAGCCACGCGTTGTCAGCTGCCGTGAAGCCGGCTGCCGGGTAGTAAGACATCGCATCGGGCGCTGAAAGCAAGACAAGGTTTGATTCTTCACCAATAGCGAGCTGGGTGCGGCGGATCAACTCGCGGCCGATGCCCTGGCCTTGATAGGCTTTGTCCACGGCCAGGTCGCTGAGGTAGCAGCAATACGCGTAGTCTGTCAGTGCGCGGCTTAGCCCAATCAATGTGGTGCCGTGCCAAGCGGAGACGATGAGGTTGGCGCCTGCGAGCATGCGCGCAATGCGCCCTAAGTCTTGCGTTGGACGTTTGATGCCCGAAGCGTCGAACACGCGTGCCACCGCAGCAGGATCGAGCGGCAGGTTGTGGGCATAGGTAATGGTCATGCCGGGTGTTTCCTTTGAATAGCGGATGTTTTGATTAGCTGCACGCAATATCCATGAGCCTTTTCAAGAATTTTTGCCTGAAAAGGCGCATGGATATTGCGTGAGCACTTTTTAAGCACGCGCTAGCGCAGAATCCCGCTCAAACGTCACTACGTGATCTGCTTCTAAGCGAATGCCGATCGCTTCGCCCACAGCGTGATCGTGATGGCTGGGCACGAGCGCCAGCACTTCGCTGCCGCTGGGCAGTTTGAGGGTGTAGAGAAAATCCGCGCCGCGGAAAGCTTTGCGCACGATGATGGCTTTGGTTTCTGCATCGTCATCGTGCACTACGTCATCCGGGCGCAGCAGTACATCGATGTTGCGCGGCGGCAGGTGCGCGTGGTTGCACTTGTCAGGCGGGGTGATCCAGCCCAGCTCCACATGCACGTGTTGATGATCCCCGCCCGCAGGTAAATGCAGCTCGCCGGGCACAAACGTGCCTTCGCCAACAAAGTCTGCCACGTAGCGGCTCACCGGCTGGTGATACAGGTTGTAGGCGGTATCCCATTGCTCAATAGCGCCATCGCGGATCACGCCAATGGCGTCGCTCATGGCAAAGGCTTCGCGCTGATCGTGCGTGACCAGAATTGCGGTGGTGTGCGTGGCCTTGAGAATGGCGCGCACCTCAAGCGAGAGCTGTTCGCGCAGTTCAACATCCAGGCTTGAAAACGGCTCATCCATCAGCAGCACGGCTGGCTGCGGCGCAAGCGCACGCGCGAGTGCTACGCGCTGCTGCTGCCCGCCGGAAAGCTCATGCGGCATGCGGTCTGCGAGCCCCGCGAGCTTGGTGAGGGCGAGCAGTTCTGCTACCCGCGCGGCGCGCGCGTTGGCCGCCATTTTTGACAAGCCAAAGCCTACGTTTTGCATCACATTCAAATGCGGGAATAGCGCAAAGTCTTGAAACACCATACCCACGTGCCGCGCTTCTGGCGGCACCACTTTGCCGGGCGCAGAGATGCGCTGGCCGGCCAGATCAATCGTGCCGCCGGCGACCCCGATAAACCCGGCAATCGCGCGCAGCACCGTGGTTTTGCCACAGCCGGAGGCGCCCAGCAAACAGCCGATTTCGCCCTGCGCGAGTGCAAACGACACGCCCCGCACCGTGGGGCGCGCCGCGCCGGGGTAGGTGACAGTGACGTTTTCAAGCGAAAGATGGGCCATGGCAAGGGGGCAAAACGCAAATCTAGATGGTGATGATAATCGTTCTCAATATAATTTGCGCATGTCCGTCACCTCTGCGCCGCCGGTTTTGCCCCAGCCTCAGGCTCAGCCGCAAAGCTTGCCGGCCGCTCCCACCGGCGCAGGCGCAGCGTTTCACACCGGGCAGGTTGCGCTGTTGCTGCTTGGCGCGCTGCTGCTGTTGCCGCTGCTGGCGCTGGCTGTCGCGGGCGTAGGCGCGGTGGGTTCGGGCACGCTGGCGCATTTGTTTCGCACCGTGCTGGCAGAAACCGTGTGGGTATCGGCGCTGCTGGCGTGCGGCACGCTGGCGGGCACACTCGCCATCGGCGTGGCGTGCGCATGGTGCGTGGAGCGCTATGACTTTGCCGGCCGCGCGGTGTG
>JBOFGW010000344.1:0-1745 GCA_051649325.1 Burkholderiaceae bacterium
GGTAGTTTGACGGGGCGCGCAGGTGCAACGCGCATCTCTATCAATCCGCTGAATAATGCATCCACCGCGTTGACTGTTACGCCCTATGGCGGTGACGGTACGGCAGGCACCGTCAATTACTACCTAACGGCGCAGTAAACGTTCAAGCAAGGTGATTCAGCTTGCTTGATGAGTGGTAAAACACCACTACTCAGCACCGTCTACTCAGTATTCATGAGCCTTTTGGAGCAAAAATGCCTGGAAAGGCGCATGGATATTGCGTAGAGGCTCTTTTAGAGTGCCGTGTGGCTAATCAAAATGCCGTCGCGGTCTTCATACAGCCACTGCCCTGCCTCAATCCGCAGGCCCGCAATTTCTACCGGCACATTTACCGCGCCCTCGCCTTTTTTCACCGTGGGTTGCGGGCAAGTGGCGATGCAACGCACGACGAGATTGCATGCATCAATTTCATCTGCATCGCGCACCGCGCCAAACACGATGATGCCGGCCCAGCCGTTGTCTGCGCCGAGCTTGGCCAGGTTGCCGCCCAACAGCGCGCCAATCATTGGCCCGACACGATTGAATGCTGCGCTGAGCGCTACCGCAAAAGACTCAATGACTGCTCCGCAATGCATAAAGACATCCCAACTTGCGGGGCTGGTTGGAAACGCCGATCCGAACGCACCATGGGCTGCGACAGGCGCGTACGCTCATGTCCCCGGCCACTGATGCCAAGTCTGGGCCACCTCGCGCACGCGGCGGCGCCCAATCGGCAGGCGCCGGCCGTCACGCAGTACCGCGGCCAGCGCGCCGGGCCGTAGGTCCAATCGCTCGACATGTGCCCAGGCTACCCATACTGAGCGATGGATTTGCATGCCAGCGATGCCGCGCTGCGCCAACTCCCGCACGGCCGGCGCCAACCCATGCAGCAACAGGTGCTCGCCGCGCGTCGTGACGATACGCAGGTAGTGCTGCTGTGCCTCGAGCTGGACAAGGTCGCGGCCCAGGCGCGCGGGTAGACGGTCAAGCAGAGTAGAGGCTTCGGGTGACGGGGCAGGAGCTAGGGCAAGCGCAGCTGGCGCAAGGGAAGCGTCGGGTTGAGGCTGGGATCCAAGCGTTGCCGCCTCGCCGTGTGGCTGCTGCGCGCGCCAAAGCACCCACAGGTTCATCGCCACCCAGAACATTGCGGTGCGCGGCGGCACCTGCAGCAGTTCGTCGGCGAGTTCCGACCACCAGGCGGCCGCAGTCAGCGGCAGTGGCATGGCGCCTGACTCGTCGAGATCGACGATGCCCAGGACCATCTCCAGCGCTACTGACCAAGGTGTCAGCGCAACGCCCGCGACGGCGCCCGCCAGTGCCAGCAGCATCGATGCCGGCCAGTGCTGCAGGCCGGGCCGGTTAAACAGCCATCCACTGGCCAACCATGCCACTACCATCGCCGGCGCCACTTGAGCCGCATAGAAGCCTGCGCGTTGCCACCAAGCCAGGCCGAACGCGCTGGCAGGCTCCATCAGCGTGAGCGTGAGCACCAGCAAGACGCCCGCGTATGTGAGCTGCGCCAGTGCGGACTGGTTGAGGACACGCGGCAGCGCGCCGTTCGTGTAACCGGCTAGCCGCTGGTGAATATTACCTATTAGTACTTGCATGAACTATATAGTATCACAACCAGCCGCTTTTTGGCGGCATTCACTTCACTCCAAAGGAAAACTCATGCAAAGAAACCAATCGATTGTCGCGCTCTTGCTGGCTTTGGTCGTGCCGATATG
>JBOFGW010000345.1:0-4306 GCA_051649325.1 Burkholderiaceae bacterium
CCGCAAACGGATCGGAGCCTGCCGCGCCGCCGCCGATGGTGGTGTAGACCGACCTTACTTTGGGAACAGCAGACACCAGTTTGCGTGCATGTTCAGCAGCCGCCATGGTTTGCGCAAGCGTGCTGCCGGGCGGTAGCTCAAGCCTCACCTGCGTCTGCGAGTTGTCGTCCGGCGGAATGAACCCGGTAGGCAGCAGCGGAATCAGCATGATCGAGCCAATGAAAAACAGCCCAGAAGCAACCGTGGTGATGATGCGGTGCTTCAAACACCATGCCGCAGCGCGCATGTACCAGCGCATCACTGGGCCGTCTGTATGTTCAGTCACAATCGGTTTGAGGATGTAGGCCGCCATCATCGGTGTCAACATCCGCGCCACCACCAGCGAAGCAAACACCGCGAACGACGCCGTCCAGCCAAACTGTTTGAAGAATTTGCCGGGAATGCCGCTCATGAATGCAGTGGGCAAAAACACCGCAATCAAAGTAAAGGTAGTGGCAATAACGGCCAGGCCAATTTCATCGGCCGCTTCCATCGCCGCTTGATAAGGGGTTTTGCCCATGCGCAAATGGCGCACGATGTTCTCCACCTCCACAATCGCGTCGTCCACCAAGATACCGATCACAAGCGATAGTGCGAGCAGCGTCACCACATTGATGGAAAACCCAAAGTAGTTCATGCCGATGAACGCAGGAATCACAGAAAGCGGCAGCGCCACTGCGGAAACGAAGGTAGCGCGCAGATCGCGCAGAAACAACCACACCACCAGCACCGCCAGAATCGCTCCTTCGATCAGCAGCGTGAGCGACGCCCGGTATTCCTCTGCCACCGGAGTCACAAAGTCAAAGGCCTCGTTGATTTCGAGGTCCGGGCGGGTCGATTTCAATTCAGCTAGCGCAGCCTCAACGCCCTTGCCAACTTCAATCTCGCCCGCGCCGACGCTGCGCGTCACCTCGAACCCTACCACCGGCACGCCGTTGAGCAGCGCGGCCGATGTTGGCTCGGCAAAGGTATCGGTGATCGTGGCGATCTGATCCAGCCGCACGCGGCGGCCGTCGGGCAGAGATATCTCAAGGCGTGCAAGCTCTTCCGCTGATTGGACCGTAGCCAAGGTCCGCACGGGCTGCTCGCCACCACCAATATCCGCGCGCCCGCCAGGCGCTTCCATCTGGATGTTGCGCAACTGCCGCGACACGTCTGCTGCTGTCGCATTCAGGCTCTGCAAGCGCGCGGGGTCAAGCGCGATGCGCACCTCGCGGTTTACACCGCCCACGCGCGTCACCGCGCCAACGCCGCGCACACTCAGCAGTTGGCGGGTAATGGTGTTGTCCACAAACCATGAAAGCGCCTCGGGGTCCATGCGGCCGGAGCGCACTGTAAATGCCAAGATCGGGCTACCAGACAGATTAAGTTTGTTGACCACCGGGTCGCGCAGATCAGAAGGCAAATCAGAGCGGATTTGCGCAACCGCGGAGCGCACTTCATCCAGCGCCTCTTGTGTAGGCTTTTCAAGCCGGAACTCGGCTGTGATGATTGCGCCGCCGTCTTGCACCTTGGTGTAAATGTTCTTAACACCTTGCACTGTAGCAACAGCGTTTTCAATTTTGCGTGCGACATCGGTTTCCAGCGGCGCGGGTGATGCGCCGGGCAACGCGGCAGTGACTGTGATGTTGGGAACATCCAAGTCTGGAAAGTTTTGCACCTTCATCGCGTTGTAGCTCAGGATGCCTGCAAAGCAGAGCATCACAAAAAACACGATGGAAGCGATGGGGTTTCTAATGCACCATGCTGATACGTTCACGCTGTGTGCTCCCTATTGCTTCTGCGCAGCATTTGTTGCCGCAGCGGCGGTGGGCGCTGCGGGCGCGGCAACCACTTTGACGGTGTCGCCATCAGCCAAGAAAGCCGCGCCAGCAGCTACCACGCGCTGCTCAGGCTTGATACCTTCGAGAATCTCCACACGGTCACCCACACGGCGGCCGGGCGACACTTTAAGTTGCACAACTTTGTTGTCCGGCTGAATCGCAAACAGATAAGAGAACCCATCACGCAGCACCAGCGCCTGTTGCGGCACTGTCAATGCGTTATTGCTGCCCAGCTCAAAGCTGCCGCTGGCAAACATGCCGGCCTTCAAGGGATTAGCACTTGCCGGCAGATCCACATACACCAGCGCGTTGCGCGTGCTGGCATCCACCGTAGGCGCGACGATCCGCACTTTGCCTGTGACCTTTGCGCCATTGGCTGCATTCACGGTTGCCACTTGGCCGGCCTTGATCTTGACCGCTTCGCTTGAAGTAACTTCTGCGCGCCACTCCAGGCGGTTTTGGCGGATGAGTTTGAACAGCTCCTGCCCCGGTTGCGCAACCTGGCCTACTGTAGCCATGCGCGCGGTGATCACGCCATCATCCGGTGCGAGCACATTGGTTTGCGACAGACGCAGCTGATCAATCGCGAGCCGTGCCTTGGCCGATGCCAGCCGCGCAGCCGCGCTCTTGGCTGCAGTATCAAACTGCAAGATCTGCTGCGCGCTGATCGCGCCGGAGGCTTGCAGGCTCTTGGCGCGGTCAGAATTAGCCTGCGCTTCAGCTAGGGTTGCCTCTGCTTCCACCACGGCGGCTTTTTGCGCTGCAACTTCTGCGGCCACGCTCTGGCTGGCAAAGCGTGCCCACACCGCGCCTTTTTTAAACGTGTCACCGACATTGACGCGCACCTCGGCCAGACGCAGGCCACTGGATTCACTGCCCACAATCGCTTCTTGCCAGGCCGCAATGCTGCCGTTGGCGGCGACAGTGGTGGGCCACCGCACCGCTTGTGGCAACGTGGCGCTGACGGTGAGCGCAGCACGCGGCGCGCCGTTTGCGGCCGGTTTAGCGTCCTTGGCCTGGCCTTCGTCCGCGGCAATCACCCACGCGGCACCGAGCGCGAGCACGCTGACAAGCGCCAGACTCAGGAGAGACAACTTATTTGCTTTGATGGTTTCGATCACACTATTCATCATGTTTGAAGCTTTCATCTTTGGAATTTTTTTTGGAGCAGGAGAGGTTTTCTAGTTGTTTGGCGCTTTGCTGAATTTGGGCAGGTCTTCCTCGCTCCAGCCGCCACCGACGGCTTTGTACAGCGATATCCAGGCAGCAACGCGCTCGCGCTGCACACCGATTAAGCCCTGGCGCGCGGCCAGTTGCGTGCGGCGCGCGTCTTCAAGATCAAGCACGCCGACCGATCCGGCTTTGAAGCGTGATTCTGTTGCGGAAAAAAATGCGTCGTAGTCGCGTGATGCTGCCTGCGCGTCCGCCTGGCGGCGCGTGGCGCTGTCAAGACGCACCAACGCTTCTTCTACCTCGCGTACCGCCATGCGCACGCTTTGCTCATAGCCGGCACGCGCTTCGTCAAAGCGTGCTTGCGCAGCGTCTACACCGGCTTTACGGCGGCCCGCATCAAACAGCGGCAGCGCAAGCGAGGGGCCAAAGCTCCAGGTGGATTGATCATTGGTGCTGCCGCTCACGCGTACACCAGCTACGCCGATGCTGCCGAGCAGGCTGATGCGCGGCAGGCGGTTTGCCTGCGCGATGCCGATCTCTTCACTAGCCGCGGCCAGTTCGCGTTCACGGCTGATGATGTCAGGCCGCTGTGCAATCAACTGCGCGGCAATCGTCTGCACCGCAAAGCGGCTGGGCTCGGGCAGCTTGGCGGTGGTAGCCAATTGTTTGCGCACATCAGGCTCGGCAACACCGGTGAGCATCACCAAGGCTTTGATATTGAGATCACACTCGGCGCGCTGTGCGATCAAGCGCTGGCGCGCATCCGCGGCGCTGGCCTGTGCAAGGCGTGCATCGGCGGGGGGATCAAATCCGGCGTTGGCGCGCAGGCCCACAATTTTGGCGCTTTGCTCGCGCGAAGCGGAGTCTTCTGTGAGTACCTGCGCCAATTGCTCGCAGGCACGGTAGGCGGTGTAGGTATCAGCCACCTCAGCCGCCAGGCTCACGCGTGCGCCGTGCCACTCCGCGCCGCGCGCTTGCTCGCGGGCGCGCGCCGCTGTGAGCGCACGTGCGTTGGCACCCCACAGATCAATTTCCCACAGCGCGTCCACGCTGGCACTGGTGGAGGTGAGCGTTTGGCCGGTGGTGTCGCCGCGGCTGGCGCGTGCGTTCACGTCTGCGCTGGGCCAGAGGCCGCCACGGCTAGATGCCACTTGCGCGCGGGCCTGCGCAATGCGTGCGCCCGCCTGCGCAAGCGTGGGGTTGCGGGCCTGCGCGGCGTCAATCATGCCGGCGAGCACGGGATCATTGAATTGCTGCCACCACTGCTTGAG
>JBOFGW010000346.1:0-11196 GCA_051649325.1 Burkholderiaceae bacterium
TCAACGTTGCGGCAAAGCCTTTTACCTACAGGTTTGATGCATTGAGCACTGCATTGGTCATGATTGACATGCAGCGCGATTTCATAGAAGACAACGGGTTTGGCGCATCGCTTGGCAATGATGTGTTGCTGGTGCAATCTATCGTTCCTACCGCGGTGCAGTTGCTGCAATGGGCGCGTACGGCCGGCTTACTCGTTGTGCATACCAAAGAGTGCCATCGTCCGGATTTGTCTGACCTGCCGCGTGCGAAGCGTGAGCGCGGCAATCCAAGCCTGCGCATCGGCGATGTGGGGCCAATGGGGCGTTTGCTGGTTGACGGTGAACCAGGCAGCGACTTCATTGAGCCGCTGCGCCCATCGCCCAATGAAATAGTGATCGCCAAACCGGGCAAAGGCGCTTTCTACGCGACCAACCTGCACGATCAACTCCAAGCACGCAGCATTCGTAGCTTGATCTTTGCCGGCGTGACCACAGAAGTGTGCGTGCAAACCAGCATGCGTGAGGCGAATGACCGTGGCTATGAGTGTCTGTTGATTGAGGACGCCACCGCAAGCTATTTCCCCAACTTCAAACAAGCCGCGATTGACATGATGACTGCGCAAAGCGCTATTGTGGGTTGGAGCTCCGGATTCGCAACCTTACGCGGCGCCTGGGATGCTGCGCAAAGAAAGGAATTTGCGTGAGTGGCGATCAAGCTCAACGCGCTGCCCAAGCGTGGATTCATCTTCCCGAGCAGCCGCTGAGTGGACAAGAGCACAGTGGTCCACTGACGGGGCTGCGATTCGCGGTGAAAGACAACATTGATGTCGCTGGTTGGCCCACCACTGCTGGCTGCCCTGCATACCGCTACGTACCGGCGCAGCATGCGACCGTGGTGCAGCGGTTGTTGGCAGCAGGTGCGTCACTGGTGGGCAAGACGAATTTGGATCAGTTTGCATGCGGGTTGAATGGCACGCGCTCACCTTACGGAGCGGTACCCAATGCATTCGATGCGCGTTACGTCAGCGGGGGTTCCAGTTCAGGCTCGGCGTACGTGGTGGCCACCGGGCAGGTGGATTTTGCGCTCGGTACAGACACAGCGGGTTCAGGCCGTGTACCTGCTGGACTAAACAATATTGTTGGTTTGAAGCCTTCGCGCGGTCTAATTAGCGCAGTCGGGGTGGTGCCGGCCGCGCAGAGTGTGGACTGTGTATCCATATTCGCAGCTACAGTGAATATGGCTTTTCGCGCGTTGCAGGCAGCACTTGGCTTTGACCCAGCGGATCCTTATTCGCGTACCTTGCAGCTCGCAACAACATCTTGGGGACCCCGGCCGCGTATTGCAGTGCCCGCAAAACCGGAGTTCTTCGGTGATGTACTTGCGCAGAGGGAGTTCGATGCGGCGGTAGAGAAAATACGCGCGTTAGGTGCGCATGTGATCAAGGTGGATTTTGAGCCGCTATCACGCATTGCTGCCATGTTGTACGAAAGCGCGCTGGTTGCGGAGCGCTACGCGGCGATCCGCCCATTTTTTGATGCGAATGAAGCAGAGGTCATTGAGCCGGTGCGTAGCATCATTGCGAAAGGGCGTGTCTACAGCGCAGCGGACTTGTATGCGGCGCAAACCGCACTCAAAGCATCGGAGCAGCAAGCCAAACCGATATGGCGAGACATCGATGCGCTCATGGTACCCACGGCGCCTACGCACTACACAATTGAACAGATGCTGGCCGACCCTGTAGCGCTCAACCGGAATCTGGGTGAGTACACCAACTTTGTAAATCTGCTTGATTATGCGGCGCTCGCGGTGCCCAGCAGCATGCGCGCGGACGGGTTGCCATTTGGCATCACGCTGATCGGCCAATGCGGTAGTGACTTGCAGTTGGCCGAGCTTGGCCAGCGCTATCACCACGCGAGCGGTTTGATGCAGGGCGCAACTAACCGCTCGCTGCCGCCGGAGCAGCCAATTCCAGGCTTGATCAATCCAGCAACGGTGAAGGTTGCGGTGGTGGGTGCTCATTTGTCGGGCATGCCGCTCAATGGGCAGTTAACCGCACGCGGCGCGACGCTTGTGCGCAGCACGCGCACTGCGCCTCACTACCGCTTGTATGCTCTGCCAGCCACCCAACCACCTAAACCCGGTTTGGTCCGCGTTGAGGCGTATTCTGGAGCGGCGATCGCGCTGGAGGTTTGGGAGATGCCGGTGGAGCACTACGGTTCGTTCGTCGCATTGATAGGAGCACCTTTGGGCATCGGCACAATTACGCTTGAAGACGGGAGTCAGGTGCAAGGGTTTTTGTGTGAGGCCCAAGCACTCAAGGGTGCGCGCGACATTACAGCGTTAGGCGGCTGGCGCGCTTACATTGCAGAGCAGGTGGCAGCATGACTGAGCAAGAAATTCTTGACTACGTAAAGTCAACGGCAAAAGCAATTGATCTGCCGCTTGAGGATGCTCAGGCGCAGCGTGTCGCTACGCATTTGAGTCGCACGCTTAGCATTGTGGCGCCGTTGCAAGCGCTGGCATTGCCGGCGGATCTTGAAATAGCAGAAATCTTCCGCTGTGCGCCATTTCCAACAAGTGGCACCAAGAGCGAGGGCGCCTAGGGATGCTCGCATCGGCGCAGATCGAAGCTGCCATTACACGCGTGCAGTCGACTGAGGCGCGGGTCAACGCGTTTACGGCACACACGTTCGATCGGGCGCGGCACGAAGCGGCCGCAGTGGATGCGCAGCGTGCGGCGGGCGCTCAACTCGGGCCGCTTGCAGGCGTGCCTTACGCGGTGAAAAACCTGTTTGATGTTCAGGGGCTGCCCACATTGGCCGGTTCCAAGATCAACCGTGAGAATGCTCCTGCCACTCAAGATGCCGTACTCGTGCAGCGCCTACAGCGCGCTGGCGCAGTGTTGCTTGGCGCGCTGAACATGGATGAGTATGCGTACGGTTTTACAACCGAGAACACGCATTACGGTCCCACGCATAATCCACATCGACATGGTCATACTGCCGGCGGTTCCTCTGGTGGCAGCGGTGCGGCGGTGGCTGCGGGGCAAGTTGCTTTTACCTTGGGTTCGGACACCAACGGCTCCATCCGCGTGCCGGCGTCTTTATGCGGGGTGTGGGGGCTCAAACCTACCTTTGGCCGGCTGTCGCGCCGCGGCACATTTCCTTTTGTAAACAGCCTGGATCATCTTGGGCCGCTGGCTAATTCTGTGGAGTTGCTGGCTGCTGCGTACGACGCCATGCAAGGCGCTGACCCGCTTGATCCCGGTTGCCAGGCGCTACATGTTCAACCGGTCAGTGGGGCATTGCATACTGGTGTTCAAGGTTTGCGCATTGGGTTGCTCGGCGGTTACTTTGAAGAGTTGGCCAGCGCACCTGCGCAAGCAGTAGCAACACGTGCGGTGCGAACTCTTGCCGCTGCGGGGGCCACGACGCGCACTGCAACTTGGCCGGACGCTGCATTGGCGCGTGCAGCAGCGTTTGTGATTACCGCCAGCGAAGGCGGCAGCTTGCACCTGCCAAACTTGCGCAAGCGGCCGCAAGACTTTGAGCCACACTCTGTTGACCGGTTCATCGCAGGGGCTTTGCAACCTGTGGCTTGGTATGTGCAGGCACAGCGGTTTCGCCGCGTGTATCGTGACAAAATCAACGCGTTGTTTGCAGATTGGGATGTTCTGGTTGCACCCGCCACGCCGGTGGCGGCCCCGCCGATTGGCACAGAGCTGATCGATATCAACGGCCGGCAGTATCCGTGCCGGCCGTCGATGGGATCGTTGACGCAGCCGATATCGTTTGCGGGATGTCCCGTGGTGGTTGCACCAATGTGGCCAGAAGGTACGGACGGCTTGCCCATCGGCGTGCAGTTGATCGGTGCGCCGTGGACTGAAGCCCTTGTGTTGCGCGCCGCTGCGGTGCTACAGCATGCCGGGGCCGCCACACTCAAAGAGCCGGCGTTGTGATGGAAATCAATACTCCTGATGTTGTAGCAGAGGTCACTGCCGTGTTTGCGCGCTATGAACACGCGCTAGTCACTAATGATGTGGCTGTATTGGATGAGCTGTTTTGGGACAGCCCGCATACCTTACGCTACGGTGCCGGTGAGAATTTGTATGGCTATGCAGCGATTGCGCAGTTCCGCGCCAGCCGGCCTGCGTCTGGGTTGGCGCGCCAGATCACGCGATGTGTGATTACCACTTACGGCCGCGACTTTGCGACAGCCAATATCGAATTTGTACGTGCGGGCAGCAGCAAAATCGGCCGGCAAAGCCAAACCTGGGTGCGCATGCCGCAGGGCTGGCGCGTTGTTGCGGCGCATGTAAGCACGATGGGATGAGTTGACTGGCATGATGGTGAATACGCGAGTGCAATCAACTAAGCGCACAGGCAATGCGGCGCCAGTCATTTCACGCGCCGATGAAGTCTATGCCAGCATCAAGCGTGAAATCGCGGAATTCCGCCTGGTGCCGGGCGACATGTTTAGCGAGCATGAACTGTGCGAGCGTTTATCGGTCTCGCGCACCCCCGTGCGCCAGGCGCTGATTCGCTTGCAGATGGAAGGGCATGTCGAGGTACTGTTCCGCCGCGGCTGGCGCGTATTGCCGTTTGACTTTAAGTTGTTCGAGCAACTGTATGAGCTGCGCATGGTGCTTGAATCTGCAGCGGTACAGCGTCTGTGCGCAGACGCACCGGGCGTTGACCGTGCGATGCTCGATGCGCTGGTCAAAATATGGTTGGTCCCTGTGAGCCAGCGTAGCGAAGATGCAGCGCAAGTGGCTGCCTGGGATGAAGAGTTCCATTGCGCGCTGGTCGCTGCTGCGGGAAACACCGAGATGGTGCGCGTGCACCGCGAAGTGACGGAGCGCATTCGCATCATCCGCCGGCTTGATTTCACCAAAGCCAGCCGCATTGAAGCGACCTACGAAGAGCACGGCAAGATTTTGCGTGCGGTGCGTGCTAAGCGGGCGGATCAAGCCAACTTGCTGCTCAATGCACATATTCGTGTAAGCCAGGCTGAGGTGCGAAAAATCACACTACATCAGCTTCATATGGCGCGTGCTTCATAGCAGGTCACGCAGTATCCATGCGCCTTTTCAGCCACTTTTGCCGTAAAAAGCGCATGGATATTGCGTAGAGCTTATTCAAAACGCAAGATTTATGCAGTCAAACCCTTAAATACGCTCTCTGGCGTCGCTGGCGCATTCATTTGCACCGGCTTGCCATCTGCACGTGCAGCCGCAACTGCGTCGCGAATCGCTTCCCACACACTGATGGCCAGCATGAAGGGCGGTTCGCCCACGGCTTTGCTGCCAAACACATTGTCTTCACGGTTGGCTTCCGGCCACAGTTCGACTTTGAAGTGTTGGGGCGCATCGCCAGTGGCGGGGATTTTGTAGGTGCTGGGGGCATGCGTGGTGAGCTTGCCGGCGGCGTTCCACACCAGCTCTTCTGTCGTTAGCCAGCCCATGCCCTGAATGAAACCGCCTTCAATCTGGCCGATGTCGATGGCTGGGTTGATGGAGCGGCCCACGTCGTGCAGGATATCCACCTTCAGCACACGCGATTCGCCCGTGAGCGTGTCAATCGCCACCTCGCTGCATGCTGCGCCGTAGGCAAAGTAGAAGAAGGGCCGGCCGGTGAGGGTCGTGCGGTCGTAATGGATTTTTGGCGTGCGATAAAACCCGTCGCTCCAGAGCTGCACGCGCGCGGCGTACGCTTCTCGCACCGCTTCGACAAAACTGCGCACCTTGGCCGGTGTAGTGATTTGCGCGGCGAAAAAGCGCACATCGCTGATGGCGCAGCCATCTTGCGCCGCAACCCACTGCGCCAAATTGGCCCGGATTTGCCGTGCTGCAAACTGCGCCGCGCGGCCATTGAGATCAGTGCCGGCAGATGCAGCGGTGGCCGAGGCATTGGGCACCTTGGCCGTGTCACTGGCGGTGACCAGCACCTGCGTCAGCGGCAGCGCAAGCTCGTCTGCCACGATCTGCGCGACTTTGGTATGCAGGCCCTGGCCCATCTCTGTGCCGCCGTGGTTGATCTGCACGCTGCCATCGGTATAGACATGCACCAGCGCGCCAGCTTGGTTGAACTGCGTGGCCGTGAAACTGATGCCAAACTTGACCGGCGTGAGCGCAATGCCGCGTTTGATCACCGGGCTTTGTGCATTCCACGCGGCGATGCTGCTCCTCCGCGCGCGGTAGCTGCTTGATTGTTCAAGCCGTGCGATGAGCGGTTCAAGAATATTGTCTTCCACCGGCATTTGGTAGTGCGTCACGTTGCGCTGCGTCGTGCCATACAGGTTGCGTAGCCGCACATCCAGCGGATCGCGTCCGAGTTTGCGGGCAATCTCGCCAATGATGGTTTCAATCGCAATCACGCCCTGCGGTCCGCCAAAGCCGCGGAATGCGGTGTGGCTTTGCGTATGGGTTTTGCAGCGATACGAGGCAATCTCTACATCGCTTAAAAAATACGCGTTGTCCGTATGAAAGATCGCACGGTCTGCCACCGGGCCGCTTAAGTCCGCGCTAAAGCCGCAGTTCACCAGCATGTTGAGCGACAGGGCTGTAATCAAACCGTCGTCGTCAAACCCCACGGTGTAGTCGTAGGCAAATGGGTGGCGTTTGCCGGTGATCAGAAAATCGTCATCGCGGTCCAGCCGCAATTTGACCGGGCGCTTGAGCTGATGCGCCGCAATCGCCGCCCACACCGCCATGTGGCCGGCCTGCGTTTCCTTGCCGCCAAAGCCGCCGCCCATGCGCCGGCATTCCACCCGCACGGCATGGTTGTCGATGGCGAGCGCATGCGCTACCCAGTGCTGCACTTCACCGGGATGCTGCGTGCTGGAGTAGATCAGCCACTGGTTTTGTTCTTGCGGCACCACATAAGCGATCTGGCCTTCCAGATAAAAATGCTCTTGCCCACCCACCTCGAACTGGCCGCGCAGCGTGTTGCGGGCACGCGCAAGCGCTGCGTGCGCATCGCCGCGTTTGACATGCACGGACGGCAGCACATAGCTCTTGGCTGCATGTGCTTCTTGCGGCGTTAAGAGAGCTGGTAACGGATCGATAGCGAGCGACACCTTGCGCGCGGCTTTGCGCGCTTGCATGACGGTATCGGCTACCACAATCGCCACCACTTGGCCGATATGCTCCACGTGGTTCTGCGCGAAGATGGCCTCATCATGCTTAGGCGTAGCAAAGAATTTGCCGCCGGGAATGTCTTTGCTGCTGAACACACCGCGCACACCCGGCATGGCAAGCGCAGCGGTGGCGTCAATGCTCTTCAGTACGCCGTGCGCGGTGCTGGACAAAACCGGTGCTGCGTAAAGCGTGCCTTTCACCTCGCCAATATCGTCCACATAGCGCGCACCGCCGCTGACGTGCGCTGCTGCGCTTTCGTGCTGATGCGAAGCGCCGGCTGCTGGCGTAAAGACTTGCTCGGGCGCGTTCATAGCGCCTCCAGCACTGCGTCACTTTCTAGGTTGATGTGCTGCATTCCCTGCGATTCAAGCCAGAAGCGCCGCATCAAGCTGCCTAGCATTGCGCGGCGATAGTCTGCGGATGCGCGCATGTCGGAGATAGGTGCAAATTCGGCGCGTAGTGCATCCGCAGCCTGCGCTGCGAGCGACTCGTTCCATATCCGGCCCAGCAGCAGCGTTTCTGCTGCGCGCGCGCGCATGGGTGTTGCAGCAACGCCGCCTGCGCCGATGCCTGCGGCCGCGACCTTGCCATCTTTCAGTTCAAGCTGGATTGCCAGGCACACTGCGGAGATGTCATCGTCGTAGCGCTTGGAAATCTTGTAAGCACGTGAAAACTCAATTGGCGAAGGCTTGGGTACCTTGATCCACGCTAATACTTCGTCTGCGGCCAAAACGCTTTTCCGGTAGCCGGTATAGAACTGATCAAGCGGCAGCTCGCGGTGCACTGCTCGGCCGTTGTTCCAACGCATCAAGACGATATTTGCCCCAAGCGCGATCAGCAGCGGCATGGAATCGCCAATCGGCGAGCCGTTGGTAATGTTGCCGCCCAGCGTGCCCGAGTTGCGCACAGGCAAGCCGGCAAAACGGCTCGCAAAATTCTTTAAGTGTGGCCTGTGCGCTATCAGCGCGGCAAAAGCATCTTCTAGCGACGCCGCCGCGCCGATAGCGATGTGGTGCGGGTAGTCTTGAATCGCCCGCAGTTCGGCAACGCGTGTTACGTCTCGTCCCTGGTCAAAATCCATATGCAGCTTGTTTACCCATAAGCCAACATCGGTGCAGCCGGCCACGATCTGCGCCTGCGGATGTTTCGCCCGCAAGAGCAGCACCTCGTCCAGCGTGCTGGGCAACATATAGTCGCCCGCATCCCGCTTTTGCGCGGCGATGCGATTGAGCTGCTTGTGCAGCGCTTGTTCGTCAACCCCGGCGCGCGGATATTCATGCATTTTTTGTGCCGCATCCAGAATCGGGCGGTAGCCGGTGCAGCGGCACAGATTGCCGGACAGCTCCTCCTGCGCCAGCGCGCGGCTTATCTGCTTGCCTTGGGCGACGTGGTTTTGATACATGCCAAACAGGCTCATCACAAAGCCCGGTGTGCAAAAGCCGCACTGGCTGCCATGGCAATCCACCATAGCTTGCTGCGCCGGATGAAGCTGCCCGTCTGGCCCGGCAATGTCCTCCACAGCCCACACGGCCAGCCCGTCCACCGCATGGGCCGGGCGGATGCAGCTATTGATCGCGCGGTAGCGCATCTGCGCCCTACCACCTGGCTGCGCCAGCGTTTCGCCGACGACAACGGTGCAGGCGCCGCAGTCGCCCTCGCCGCAACCTTCCTTGGTGCCGGTGCAGCCAAGGTCTTCGCGCAGCACTTCAAGCAGCATGCGGGTGGGTGGTACATTGCGCAGGGTGATCAGCTCACCGCGCCGGAAAAATTGAATCGTTTTGGTCGCCATAGGTGCATGAGATTATGGCTCGATCGTACGCTTTCAACACGCTATTTGCCTGCCGCCGCTGCGAGCTGATCTAGGGAACCTGAATAGAGCAAGAAATCCAGGGATGAGCCAAACAAGCCTGCCAGCGCCAGTAGACGCCGCTTTGCGGCTGCAGCTCTCGCACATCACTAAGCGTTATCCCGCAGTGGTGGCCAATAGTGACATTTCCCTGCAGGTGCAACCCGGCCAAACCCATGCAGTGCTGGGTGAAAACGGCGCCGGCAAGTCCACGTTGATGAAAATCATCTACGGCGCAATCAAGCCCGACGCTGGAAGCATTTACTTCAACGGCAAGCCGGTGCATGTACGCAACCCGCAGGAGGCGCGCGCTTTAGGCATCAGCATGGTGTTTCAGCACTTCAGCCTGTTTGACACCCTGTCGGTGGCGGAAAACGTTTGGCTTGGGGTGGACAAGTCGCTCAAGCTCGCGGAGGTCGCGCAGCGGATTACGGCCAAGGCGCAGGAGTACGGGCTGGACATTGATCCGCAGCGGCCGGTGCATACCTTGTCGGTGGGCGAAATGCAGCGGGTGGAGATCATCCGCGCGCTGCTGACCAATCCGCAGCTGCTGATTCTGGATGAACCTACTTCTGTTCTCACGCCGCAGGCGGTTGAAAAGCTCTTCGTTGTGCTCAAAAAACTGGCCAGCGAAGGCTGCAGCATTCTGTACATTAGCCACAAACTGCATGAAATCCGCGAGCTATGCACCGCATGCACGGTTTTGCGCGGCGGCAAAGTCACAGGCGTGTGCAACCCGCAGGAAGAATCCAACGCGTCGCTGTCGCGGCTGATGATCGGCGCCGAGCCGCCCGCGCTTCAGCATCGCGAATCCAAAGTTGGTGTGCCAGTGCTGAAGCTCAGTGCGCTGAGCCTTGCCAAAGAAGACCAGTTTGGCGTGGATTTGCAGGGCATCCAGCTGCAGGTGCGCGCGGGCGAAGTGGTGGGCATTGCAGGCGTATCCGGCAATGGCCAGAAAGAGCTGCTGTACGCGGTGTCTGGTGAAGACAAGCGTGCCGCCAGTAGCATGATTGAGATTGCCGGCAAGCCCGCCGGCAAGCTGGGCCCGCAGCAGCGCCGTGCGCTGGGTTTGCAATTCATTCCCGAAGAGCGGCTAGGCCGCGGCGCTGTGCCTACCATGGGGCTTGCGCATAATTTACTGCTGACCCGCTCGGACGCGCTGCATGGCTCGGGCTGGATTAATGTCCGCGCGCTTGCCGCACAGGCGGCCGGAATTATCCAAAAATTCAACGTGAAAGCCGGGGGGCCGACCGCGATCGCCAAGAGTTTGTCCGGCGGCAATCTGCAAAAGTTTATTGTTGGGCGGGAGATTGATGCTGCGCCCAAGCTGCTGGTGGTCGCACAGCCGACCTGGGGCGTGGATGTTGGCGCGTCGGCGCAAATCCGCGCAGAACTGCTTGAATTGCGCGACAACGGCTGCGCCGTGCTGGTGGTGAGCGAAGAGCTGGACGAACTATTTGAAATCTGCGACCGCATGCATGTAATCGCCAAGGGCCGGCTCTCTCCATCCATCGCGATCAAGGACGCGACTATAGAGAAAATCGGCGAATGGATGAGTGGGCTTTGGCAAGGGCAGGGCGAGGCGGCGCATGCTTAGGCTTGAGCCGCGGCCACAGCCATCACGGCTGATGTCAGTCTTATCGCCGTTGCTGGCGCTGGTGGTCACGGTTCTGATTGGCACGGTGATGTTTGCGTTGCTGGGTAAAGATCCGGTGCGCGGTTTGTCAGTGTTTTTCTATGAGCCGGTCAAGAACTTATATGCGCTAACAGAGCTCACCGTCAAAGCCACGCCCCTGATCTTGATCGCATTGGGCCTCGCGGTTTGTTATCGCTCCAACGTCTGGAATATCGGTGCTGAAGGGCAGTATGTGCTGGGCGCCATCTGCGCCACCGGCGTGGCTCTTACGGCAGATAAAGACACCGGCGCGTGGATTTTGTTTGTGATTTTGCTTGCTGGTGTACTCGGCGGTGTGGGCTGGGCGTCCATCACTGCGGTGCTGCGCGACCGGTTCAACGCCAATGAGATACTGGTTAGTCTGATGCTGGTCTATGTTGCCGTGCAGCTCTTGAACTATCTGGTGTTTGGGCCTTGGCGCGATCCGCAAGGTTTTAACTTTCCGCAAACCAAGAGTTTTGAAGCCGTCACGCAGGTACCCCGGTTGATCAACGGGTACCGCATGAATTGGGGCTTTCCGATCGCGTTGTGCTTGGTGGTGGTGATGTGGATCTTCA
>JBOFGW010000347.1:0-2003 GCA_051649325.1 Burkholderiaceae bacterium
CGAATCTTGGCGGCATTTATGGCCAAGTAATGTATGCGTTCGGAGAGGGCGCGAGCAACGCTGCTGCAACAGCTACGACTTGCGGCACAACGTTGGCTAACCTCATTCCGGTCGGAACCTCGTTGAAGAACAACGGCAACTTCTTCGGTGGCCGTATCGGTTATGCAAATGGCCCGATTGACGTCGCTGTTGCGACTGGAAAGACGAAGAACGCCTGCGCAAGCGACTTCACTGCAACCAACCTCGGCGCTTCGTACAACTTTGGTTTTGTGAAGCCTTCGTTCGTATATGGCATCGAGAAAAATGGTCTGGGTGATGAGGTTAAAGCATGGCAACTGGGTGCAACCGCTCCTTTGGGCTCCGGTGAGTTCCGGTTGGCCTACAGTAAGCACGACGTAAAAGACGCTGACGACCTGAACTGGACTAAGGTTGCAGTAGGTTATGGTCATAACCTATCGCGCCGTACACAGTTGTATGGCACGTTTGCGCGCACCAGCAACAAGACTCTGCAAACTGTAGGCGTTTCCAACAATGGCTTGGATGCAGTTAACCCCGCCGCTGGTAAAGCAGGTTCTGGCATCGAGTTCGGCGTACGCCACTCGTTCTAATCAAACGCAGGGGCAACCCTGCTTTGAGCAGAAAATTGAAAGGGAACCCTCGGGTTCCCTTTTTTTCGCATCGGCTGGGCTAGCAGAGCACCTCGCACGCAACCGAGTTCGTTCGCGCGCCAGCCGCAAGGTGCGGCTTAGCGCTTCTTGACCACCTTCACTTCCGCACCGCGCCTGCTGACTTCATAACCCCATGCGGCAAGCACCTTGGTGCCCTCGAGGCCTTTGATGTAGGCGTTGCCCTGCATCTGCATCACTTTCACTTTCAGCGCCGTCACGCACGGGTCAACCGCGGGTAGGCCGAACAGCCAGGCTTCGACTGCGGGGCGGATGGTGTTGATCTCTGCGGTGCTTTCGCATTCGCCGCCTAGGCAAAGAATATGGCCTTCGCGGCCAAAGACGGGCATGGAATCCAGGCCAGATTCAAACTCAAAGCGCGTACCGCCTTCGAACTTGTTGCCGGTGGCTAGATCGTGCCAGCGCTCGCCGCGCGGGAAGTACACGGTGGTTTTGCCGCCGGGTGCGGTGATGGGCGCCACGAGCAGCGCCGGGCCACAAAGAAACTGGGTTTCATGCGCATGCGCCTGCTCATCGTCAGGAAACGCCAGCGCCATGCTGCGCGTGAGCGGCAGGCCATTGCGGCCGGACTCTTCGATCGCGCCCATCAGGTAAGGAATCAGGCGGTAACGGAACTTGAGCCAGTTTTTGATGAGCTGCGTTGTCTCCGGCCCAAAAGACCAGGGCGCGCGCGTATCCACCGCGCCAAAATGCAGATGCGGCATAAAGATGCTGGCGGCAAGCCAGCGCAGGTACAGCTCTGCGTCCACGCTATCGCCCGCGCCGCCCACAGTCGTGGAATAAGTGGTCACCGCGCATTGCCCTGCGCTAGCTGCGCCGCGCACGGCCGCTGCCAGCCCGGACCAGCCGGCCCCGTGACTGGCGTGCTGTACCGGCGTGCGGTGGCTGCCCACGAAGGGCGCGGGTGTTGGATCAAGATTCCACACCATCGCGCGCTTGTCGATGCCATCGCCATTAAAGCGCTGCGCCGCCTCGTGCGCCGCGCGGTTGAAGAGGCGCGGATACAGGTTTGCCAAACGCCGGCCGTTGCCGCCGCGCGCGCTTTCCAGTTTTTCAAGTTCCGGCGCGTCCAGTTGTGTGGCTACGGCGGCCAGGCCTTCTTTGAAGCGCGATTCATGTTTGTCGCGCCAGAACGCGTACGCGTCGGGGTGGGTGAGGTCGACCAGGCCGGTGGTCTCATCGATCACATCGCGTAGCAGCCAGTTTTTGACGGAGAGTTCTTCCGCCACCGGCGAATCCAGCGCCACGCGCGGACTTTCCAGCGCCACCGGCTGCACGCGGTGGCTCTTGATCGCGGCCAGCAGCCGCGTGGGCTCA
>JBOFGW010000348.1:0-2364 GCA_051649325.1 Burkholderiaceae bacterium
GCTTTGCTTGTTGGCGCACTGGCTTCAAAGACCGCAAACCAATCCACATTGCGGGTGCCAATCATGATCGCAGCGATCACGGTGAATAGCACCAGACTGCCGATCAATACAGCATTTTGTTCAGAGTGCAGCAGCAGATACAGCGCGCCAAACATTGTCGAGAGCCCGCCGGTGAGTGGGATTGAACGCTTCCAGTGGCCGAACATGTAAGCGCCATAGAACCCCAGCAGCGCGACACAGGCAGTGCTCGCCGCGGCGTATGCAGCCGCAAATCCAATTTGCTCTGCAAGACCAAGCAGCAACAGAAAAAACACCACGAGCGCGAGCCCGCACAAGGTGTATTGAACCGGATGCAGTTGCAAGCGTTTGAGCAGCTCGTACGCACTGTATGCACCCAGCACAAAGACAATGAATAGAACGCCGTATTTGGTCGCCCGATCGGTGAGGGTGTACACGTCTACTGGATCGATGAGCCGCACGCCAAAGCCCTCATGTGTTGCGAGGTCCGGTTTTTGTGGTCCAGAAAGCGCGTCCAGCCACACCTGCCGCGCTTGACTTGCGAGCGACGTGACCTCCCAGGTGGCGGAAAAACCAGCAGGCGTGACCTCCCGTTGATTCGGCAGCGTGCCGCCACCAAAAGAAGGGTGTGGCCACGGTGAGTTGAGTGCGGCAATGTTGTGCCGTCCGAGCGGGAGCATGGTGATGCCGTCGGTCCCTACGATTTTCAAGCGCATCGCAAACGCTACGGTACGCCCGGCCAGAGGCTTTGCCGCCGCTTGAACGTGCAGGCCGGTGGCGTAGGTGGGAAGAGTCGTTCCGGGTTGCGGTTCAATTTGCGCGCCGTCGATGGTGACTTGCGCAAATTGGATTCCGCGCGCATCGGCAATGTGCATCGCCGCGCTGGCAAGGGACTGAAAGAGTATCTGACTATCCGCGTGCGAACCTTGTACTTCGGCTTCACGTGGCACTAACCACTCCCCCGAAATGTTGAGGTCTGCGGTGTAGGTGTTGACCTTGAACAAGCCGCGATAACGTGGGGCAACCTCCAGCGTGCCGTCAAATTTGAGCTTTTCCGGCAGCAGCAGCAATTTGCCGGCCTTTGAGCGTTTGGTGCGCACTACGCGGGACTTGCCGTTTTCCTCTTTCGTCTCAACTTCAACGTAGTGTTCTTCATAGGGAACGATCAGTGTTGGGCCGGCGATCATCTGCGCGGCCGCGTGGCTTTGACTGATCGACGCAATGGCTTCGTTGCGATACTGGATTCGATCTTTGACTATATCGCTGACAGCAGAAAGCGCAATTGCGAGCGCAACAATAATCGCGAGCAATATCGCGGACTTCAAAACAAATGTTTTCATGAAACCTCCTGATCAAGGTTTCATGGTGCCTACCGCCGCGGAAGGTAGTGCGAAGTCTGCGTGAAGTCCGCGTGAAGCCCGGCTTAACTCACGTTGCCGGCACGAGCCAAGTGTCCACCCGCTTCACAAAATCAGCTGCGCCCAGGGCGGCGCGCGCGGCGCGGTAAGCCTTGAAGCGCTCGGTGTTCCAGTGCGCATCAAGCGCGGCTTGGTTTTGCCAGACCTCGTGGATCACGATGCGGTTGGGATCAGCTTCGTGCTGCATGACTTCAAAGGCCAGGCAGCCGGCATCGTAGGCCAGCGACTCGTGGCCGTTGCACACGATTAGCGCCAGCACTGCGTCGCGCGTGCCGGGGGCCAGCGTGATGTCAATCATCAGCGCGCGGTTGCCGGGTGCAATGCCGCGCATGCGTAGCGGCGCGTGCTGCTCAAGCGTAGCGAGCGGGTGCATATGCGCAGGCCAGCAGGGTGCGAAGAACTGCTCGACCATCGCTGGCGTCACATCTTCCAGCCGCTGCGGATTCCATTGCGGCGCGTTGTCTTTATCGATCACCAGCGCGCGAATGCCTTCCACCGCTTCACCATGTTCAAAGGTGCGGCGCACGAGATTACGCTCCATGCGCAGGCAGTCGGGCAGGCTCATGGTCTTAGCGCGGCGCAGCGCTTCGAGCGTTACCGCCATCAAGAGCGGGGAGCGCTTGCGCATGGTGGCCGCAGTTTTCTGCGCGAATTCGGTGTACTCAGCGCATGCTTTTTGTTCTAGCGCGGCGAGGATGGCGTCCACATTGTCGTGATGAAAAGCCCAGTCAATGAAGGAGCGCAGAGGGGCAAGTACAGAGGTTTGTTCCCTCCCCTGCGCGCAGGGGAAGTTTGCGGGGTTTCGCGAAGCATCGCTTTGCGCCGCAAAGCTTCCAAGCGGCGTATCAGCCGCGCGGTGGAGGGTTAGGGTGGGGTCATCGGACAAAGCGCTAGCTTTCGCGGCAACCCCCTCCCTGCCTCCCCCTGC
>JBOFGW010000349.1:0-5221 GCA_051649325.1 Burkholderiaceae bacterium
TGTTTGGCCGCGACCGGCCGTTTGCCAGCTCTTCCATCAACCTCCATACGTTGAATGACGGCGCCTCGCGCAACGCCTTTCCTGCAAATGTGATCACCTTGGACAGCTTGGGTCTGTTCGTCAACCCAAACTTTCCCAATTGCGCGCCATCGGTCGTTAGCTCGGTATACGAACTAACTGCTACTCCTGGTCTTTGTTCTTTTGACCCGTCGCCATTGGTGACGCTTACGCCGCAAGCCAAGCGCACCAGCGTATTTGCCGCCGGCCGCATTGCCATCAGTGACTCTTTGGAAGCTTTCGGAGAGTTTTCCTTCACTCGGAATGAGCAGCGCACGGTGATTCAGCCGGTCCCGGTCTCAGGCGTATTTGCGCTGCCGCCAACTCACCCGCTATTCAATGTCGCGCCTTACAACGGCTTTTCCACCATTATTCTGCGGCCAACTTCGGTGTACTACCCAACGGCTTTCATTCAAAGCCAGATAGGCGCTGGCAACGCCTTGCCTGACTTGTTTGTGCTGTACCGCTCGATCGTTACCGGCAACCGCGATACCACCGATATTTCAGAAGCGCCGCGGTTGACATTCGGCTTAAAGGGCGCGGTCGCGAACTGGGACTACGACACAACCTTTCTCTACAGCGCCAGCAAAGTCACGCAGCGCGTCAACGCCGGTTTTCCATCGCTTGAACGTATCTTGCCGTTGTTGAACAGCGGGCGCGTGAATTTCTTCGGACCCAATACGCAGGATGTAGACGCCGAGCTGCGCGCAACCCAGTTTTTAGGCAACGCGTTTGTGAACTCCACCAAACTTACCGGCATTTCGGCCAAGGCATCGCGCGAACTGGTGCAGTTGGCCAGCGGCCCGCTCGCTCTTGCGCTGGGCGCGGAGTTTCGCAACGAAAAATACAAAGTCGACCCAAATCCGGCGATTCAATCAGGCGATATTTCCGGCTATGGCGGCAACTTCTTGCCGGTAGACCGCAAACGCAATGTGAGCGGCGTGTTTGGCGAACTGAATATCCCGATCATCGCTGGCCTGGAAGCCAACGCTGCCGTGCGTTATGACCGCTATCAGGGCAGCGGCGATGCAACAGCGCCAAAGCTGAGCCTGCGCTGGCAGCCGCTTAAATCAGTATTGCTGCGCACGTCTTACGGCCAAGGTTTCCGCGCGCCTAGCTTGGCAGACTTGTACTCACCAAACCTGTCCGGTGTTTCGGCCAATGGTTTGTCCGATCCGGTACGGTGCCCCACCACCGGCCTGGCAATTGACTGCGCTACACAGTTTGGCGTCATCACCGGCGGCAATGCGCAGCTCAATCCGGAAAAGTCCAATAACTTCACCGTCGGCCTCGTACTTGAGCCCAACACCAACGTATCCATTGGCCTGGATGCATTTCGTATCGAGCTGAAAGACACGATCGTCAATGGTGTAACGCCCACCGTCATTTTGAGTGACTTGGCGCAGTACGGAAACCTCGTAACACGCGGCCCGGTGGATCCAAACTTTCCCAATTTGCCAGGCCCGATCACCAGCATCAGCCAAACCAATATCAACTTTGGCCGCACGATTGTCTCTGGCATTGATTTGGATGCGAAGTTGCGGTTTGGCTCTTCAGAGGCAGGCCGTATGGTCCTTAGTCTTTCCGGCACCTACTTCACCAAATATGACGGCGAAAATCCAGATGGATCGTTCACCAGCTCAATTGATGTGCCCAACACCGCAACCAGTGGTTTGATTCCACGCTGGCGCCATTATTTGTCATTCAACTGGTCGCGCGGCCCGTGGGCCGCGACACTGGCGCAGAACTGGCAAAAAAGTTACCACGATGTCTGCGGCAACTCTGATGCAGACTGCCAAGCCGGCGTCACTAGTCCGCGGCGGGTTGGCACGTATGAGACGTACGATTTTCAAGGCACTTACTCAGGCTTTAAGAATCTTCAGTTGACCTTGGGTATCAAAAACCTACTGGATCGAGACCCACCTTTTACCAATACCGGCGGAACCGTGTCATTTCAAGCCGGCTACGACCCGCAATACGCCGACCCGCGCGGCCGCTTTGTGTATGCGCGGGCAACCTACTCGTTTAAGTAGCGCGGGTAAGCCATGGCAGCGGCTGGGTGCAGATATTGCTAAATCGCATGTTGCGATAGCAATGGACGCACCTGGCCCCTGACCACGTTGTATAACCGTATCAAACGTTTTAAGCTCAAATCCATTGAGGCAGTTGCCCATGATCTTGACAGAAATGCCTGATCTTCCGCCTGCGCCCTGGACTCAGGCCAATACCACTTTTCGCAAAAACTTCTATGCACATTGGGGCCGCGAAAACGCCGTGGTCTGCGGGCAGGCACGATACGCCGAGTACGCCAAACACACGCAGACACTTTCCATCAAGGCCGTCACCAAGGGCACCGAGCAGTATTTCGTTGACCGCCGGCGGATTTGCGTTGACGAGGATTCTTACCTGATCCTCAACGACAAGCAGTGCTATGGGAGCTTGCTAGGCGAAACAGAGGAATCAGACTCGTTCTGTATCTTCTTTCGCCCGGGTATGGCCGATGAAGTGCGTACCGGTTTGCATATGAGACCGGAAGAAGTACTCGACACCCCGCACAAAACGCTTGGCCAAAATCCTCCGCCAGGCTTTCATGAAACACTGCGGCCACATGATCAGCACGTGACACCGCAGCTGCGTTACCTGCAGGCATGCATACTGGCGGGCGAGCGCGACGAGCAGTGGCTTGAAGAGCGTTTGCAACGGCTGTTGACCAGTTTGATCCAGGTTGAAGCAATGCAGCGCCAGGTAGCCCGCACGATTGATGCTGCCAAGGCAGCCACACGCGCCGAGCTTGCAAGGCGCATTGGCTGGGCGGCAGACTATATCCAGTCCAACTATGCAGACCCGGTTACGCTGGAGGACATTGCCAAGGCCGCAACGCTATCCAAGTTTCATTTGATCCGTCTGTTCAAGCAGTACCACGGTGTTACGCCGCACACATTTTTGCTCGAAAAACGGGGTCGCGTCGCCAAGCGGCTTTTAGAAACCACAGACGCGCAGATTGGTGATATTGCCGCCATCACTGGCTTTGGCAGCCGCTGGACGATGTTGCGGCAACTGCGCAAGCAGTTCGGTCTTCATGGTCAAGCGCTGCGAAGCGGCGCATAGCGAGCGCGGCAGGCTTACCTATCCCGTTTGCTGTAGATCCCTTGGAAAACCATTTTCCACGTGACGCCATTGTCTTCAGATGTTTCCCATCGCTGAATTACTTTGCCGTCACTGTGCAGTTCCCAACTGATTCGCTCTTTGGTGACCTGCCCTAGCTTTCCCACCACCGCAGATTCGCCTGCAAGCACCATCTTGCCGTTTGCAAATCCACCTGTGAGAGAAAGCCGTCCACCACTGTTGTCGACCCAAAACTGGTGCCACTGCCCGGTGGTACTGTCATAGGTATTCAAACTCGTTCCGGTGGTTCCAGAGCTTGACGTCCACTGCTCAAGCAGCGCACAGCCACCATGAATCAGTTCTATGCGGTTGGTGCCCACCAGCTTTCCGGCGGGTCCATGCACATCCCAATGGCCGATCCAAAAGTCGAACTGCCGGTGCTGCGCGCTTGCGCAAAGGCGTGGGTTCTTTGCAGTGTCTGCGCGTGGCGCAAACGTTAAAGCAAACAAGGTAGCGGCGAGTATGCATCGCAAAGCAGCCGAGAACGAAGAGTCGATTGGTCTGTACATGCCGCACCCCACCTGTTTTGCACTGGGTGCGGCAAGTTAAGCATGACGGAAAGTTAAACCGCACTGCCTGCAGCGAATTCGCAATTGCCGCACCAAGGCCACAGCTGCTTTGCACGCGTATTGCGTGGCGCTATGGCCACGCCTCATGATCAGCAGTATGCGCATGCCCAGGTTCCGCACACCTGCCTCTCACTACTTTTTGACAGGTGGCAGATCAGTGCAGTGCCCATCGGCCGCCTCAGCAGCCAGGCCGATCGATTCGCCCAGCGTTGGATGCGGGTGAATCGTTTTGCCGATGTCCACGCTGTCAGCGCCCATCTCGATGGCCAGGCACAGCTCGCCGATGAAATCGCCAGCATGCGTTCCGACGATTGCACCGCCGATGATGCGGCCGGTTTCTTCGTCAAACAGCAGCTTGGTAAAGCCTTCGTCGCGGCCGTTGGCAATCGCGCGGCCGGAGGCGGTCCACGGGAGCAAGCCTTTTTTGAACTTGCGGCCCGCGGCTTTCAGCGCGTCTTCTGTCTCGCCCACCCAAGCCACTTCAGGGTCGGTGTAGGCCACGCTGGGAATGACCTTGGCATCAAAATGCGCCTTGTGGCCTGCGGCGGCTTCTGCAGCGACATGCCCTTCATGCACCGCTTTGTGCGCCAGCATCGGCTGGCCAATGATGTCGCCAATCGCAAAGATGTGCGGCACATTGGTGCGCATCTGCGAATCTACATTGATGAAGCCGCGGTCCGTCACCGCAACCCCGGCGGTTTCTGCGCCAATCAGCTTGCCGTTGGGCACGCGCCCGGCGCTCACCAGCACCATGTCGTAGCGCACTTTGCCTGCTGGAGCTTGTTCGCCTTCAAAGGTGACGTAGATGCCGTCCGGCTTGGCTTCCATCGCCGTGGTTTTGGTCTTGAGCATGATGTTGTCAAAGCGCGCCGCGTTGTGCTTTTGCCAGACCTTGACCATGTCGCGGTCTGCGCCTTGCATCAGGCCGTCCATCATCTCTACAACATCCAGCCGCGTACCGAGCGTGGAATACACCGTACCCATCTCCAGCCCGATAATTCCGCCGCCCAGCACCAACATTTTCTTGGGGATCGTGCGCAGCTCCAGCGCGCCGGTGGAATCAATAATGCGCGGGTCTTCCGGCACAAATGGCAGGTTCATCACGCGCGAACCGGCCGCGATGATGGCATTTTTAAACCGCACGGTCTGCAACTTGCCGGTGCCCGCAGAGCCAGTGCCTTCAGTCAGTTCAACCTTCAGGTGAAACGGATCGACAAACTTTCCGTTGCCGCGTACCACCGTGACTTTGCGCATCTTGGCCATTGCAGCCAGACCACCCGTGAGTTTTCCCACCACTTTTTCTTTGTGCTTGCGCAGTTTTTCAAGCTCGACTTTGGGCGTGCCGAATTGGATGCCGATATCGGCAAAATGCTGCGCTTCATCAATCACCGCGGCGACATGCAGCAGCGCTTTGGAAGGAATGCAGCCCA
>JBOFGW010000350.1:0-1898 GCA_051649325.1 Burkholderiaceae bacterium
TGGCACGAGCTTCCAGCTCTTGTCAAACTGGCGGATCTGCGGTGTTTGGCCAAAATCCACGGCCCACAATGCGTCCCATGTCTTGGGGTTGATCGCGAGGCCAAAAAATGCCATCCCCTGATCGCCACCATTGAACACCTCGACCGTGGGGCCGTTCACACGCACCACGCTGCCGTCTTTGGCGCGATCAGTCCAGGCGGTGATTACGCCGGAATCCGACGCAAAGATAAACCGCGCCGATCCGTCAAACTCCACTGCCGCACCGTTGCTCAGCGCAGTCTGGCCGGTCACACGGAAGTGATCGCTGTTCAGATCCGCGCCGTTGAAGACCGTGCCAGTGGCCTTGCCAACACTTTCACCCTCTACCACCGCATCAGCACCGGGAATGGTCACTTCAGCCAGGCCGTCCTGAAACAGCACCTGTAGTTTGGGATCTGCCGAGCGCGTCACGTCACCCACAAATTGAAATGACTTGCCGCCGGCCGTGACCCAAAAATGCCCGCCCGCGCCTTTGGGCCGGATGGAAATGCCCCAGGCGTTGACCATATCTGCAAACGTAAATTTTGCGTTGTAGCGCGCGTTGTTGGCGGCCAGATTGATCTGTCGATATGCATTCTTTGCCGTAGAGATCGGCAATTCGGAGTCGTCACCACCGCCGCAGGCTGTCAACGCGCCTGCAGATAATCCTGCGATCAAAAAACGTCGTCGTGGAATACGCATTCTCTTGGCTTCTCCTGGCTGTAGGTACCGAATCCGCGCACACTCGCGCAGACGGTGCTGTGTCTTGCCCGGTAGCGCGCCATTGCGCAGCACCGTGCTTTGGAGTATTCTAAATGCGAATCGTTCTCATTACAAGTCGTATTTGCAATTGCACTCAGTGCATGGAGAGGCCTCATGTTCGCAACATTGATGGTGACATTCCGCGAAGGGGTGGAGGCGTTCTTGATTGTCGCTGTCACACTCTTGTATCTGCGCCAAACGCAGCGCACGCAGCTTGTGCCAGCGCTGCGCTGGGGCGTTGTGCTTGCCGTGTTGTTTTCGATTGCGCTGGGCATCGTCCTCGCGCACGTGGGCGCGATGCAGCCGATTCACGAAGCATGGCTTGCGCTGGCCGCATTCGTTCTGGTGCTCTCTTGCACCGTGCATATGCTGCGCCATGGCAAGCGCATCGCCTTTGAAATCCGCGCCAAGGTGGATGCGGCATCCGATAAAGCCGGCATCGGCGCAAGCCTGGCAGTGTTTCTATTTGTGTTCTTGATGATCGGCCGCGAAGGCGTGGAAACTGCGACCATGCTGGCCTCGATGGCCAATTCCACCGATCTGCGGCATCTTGCACTGGGCGGCGTGATCGGCGTAGTACTGGCCGCGCTGCTGGCGCTGGCATGGGCCAAGTGGGGGCGCCGCATCAATCTGTCGCGCTTCTTTCAAGTGACTGCGGTGTTCATGCTGCTGTTTTCGATTCAGCTTCTGATCTATTCCTTTCATGAGTTCACCGAGGCCGGGGCAATTCCCGGCATTGACAATGAGTACTGGCATGTCGCGACTGAACCGTACGGACCGGAAGGTGAGTTTGGCGCATGGCTGTCATACAGTCTTGTTCTGCTGCCGATGGCGTTTTTGCTGTTTGCCTGGCTGCGCGACCGCAGCGCTAGACCGCTTGCGCGGCAGACATAAATGGGTTGCGTGCTGCGCCTATCATTCGGGTTATGCACGCAGACACGCTTCAAGCGATATTCAAACAGCATTTAATAGCACTCTACGCAATATCCATGCGGGTTTTGAGGCAAAAATGCCTGAAAAACCTCATGGATATTGCGTAAAGTGCCATTAAATGCTGTTTGAATATCGCTTGAAGCGTGTCTGCGTGCATAACCCGAATGATAGGCGCAGCACCCAAT
>JBOFGW010000351.1:0-2098 GCA_051649325.1 Burkholderiaceae bacterium
TTGATCTGGTGTTGACGCAAACTGCACCGCAGCGGTTTGCCGACGCGACAAAGTTCTATCTCAGCCTGTTCCTGCTCAAATTCGCGGCCATCATCATCGTGATCATTGCCTTGCAAATCTGGACCGAATCGCAAGTCGCTTCTCTGCTGTTCACCGCTCTTTGGTGCGCCGTCATGTTGACCTGCGCGGTCATCCTGTACCGCCGCCGCTGCCGCAGCGCGCCTGCGCTACCGCTGCTGCAGTTTGATTGAACTGCAGTTTGAACCTGCCTCTACGCAATATCCATGCGCCTTTTCAGGCATAAATGCTCGAAAAAGCGCATGGATACTGCGTACTGCTCCTCTGAAGCACTCAAAATCCACATTCTGACTATCAATAGCCCGAACTCCCCTCCTGCCGCGTGATTGCACGCTGTCCGCATCGGTGCCATGCTTGCGTGTTAGTGAACCATGCACACACTAAACAAGGAGACGCACATGCATTTCTTTTCTTTGGCGGCCTTACGCACACACCGCCGCGCGGCGCTTCTTGCTTGCGCAGCATTGGTCACGGCGTTACTGGCAGGCTGTGCGACCAAGGCGCCCTCTGGCGCGCCGCCCTCCGCGCCATCATCGCCCGAGGCAGCCACCGGCTTCACACCCAAGCAAGGTGTATTTGCCAAGCAGTTCATGGCCGCCACGGCCAATCCGCTGGCGACGCAGGCGGCCTATGACATGCTCAAGCGCGGCGGCAGCGCGGTAGATGCGGCCATCGCGGCGCAAATGGTGCTCACACTCACCGAGCCGCAAAGCTCCGGCATTGGCGGCGGCGCGCTCCTGCTGCACTTTGATGGCAAGAGCATCGTCGGCCTGGACGGCCGCGAAACCGCACCGGCCGGCGTGGATGAAAAACTGTTCCTGGATGCAGAAGGCAAGCCGCTGAAGTTCTACGACGCGGTCGTCGGCGGCCGCGCCGTGGGCACACCGGGCGCGGTGGCGATGCTGCAAGCGGCGCACGAGCGCTGGGGCGTGCTGCCGTGGGAGGTTCTCTTTCTGCCTGCGGTGAAACTCGCAACGGATGGTTTTGCAATCAGCCCGCGCCTGCATGCACTGCTCGTAAAAGAAGAGCATTTGAAGAAAGACCCGGTCGTGGCTGCTTACTTTTACAACGCAGACGGCAGCGCCAAAGCGGTGGGCACGGTACTGAAAAATCCCGAGCTGGCCGCCACGCTCAAACGCATCGCGCTCGAAGGCACGCGCGGCCTGCTTGAAGGCCCGGTGGCGCAAGCAATCGCCGCCAAAGTGCAAGGCCACGCCACCAACCCCGGCAAGCTGAGCGCAGCAGACATGGCGGCCTATCAACCCAAAGAGCGCGCCGCGATTTGCCGGCCGTACCGGCAGGTGCAGGTGTGTGGCTTTGCGCCACCCTCTTCTGGCGGCATTGCCATCGCGCAAATGCTGGCCATGCTCGCGCCGCGCAACATTGCACTGGCACCGCCCAAAGACGGCGTGCCCAACGTGGATGCCGTGCATGTCATCAGCGAGCTGGGCCGCCTGGCCTTTGCCGACCGCAACCTGTTTGTGGCTGACACGGATTTTGTGCCGCTGCCGGGCGCAGATTTTGGCGGCTTGCTGGATGGCAACTACCTCGCGCAGCGCGGCAGCAGTATCGGCACGGAATCCAAAGGCCGCGCGCGCGCCGGTACGCCGCCGGGCATGCGCGTGAGCGCAGCGCCGCAACTGTTTGACTACGAAGCCGGCACCAGCCACATGAGCATCGTCGATGCGCAAGGCCGCGCGGTATCGATGACCACCACGATTGAAGATGTGTTTGGCGCGCGCCAAATGGTGGCGGGCTTTCTGCTGAACAATCAGCTCACGGATTTCAGCTTTGCACCCAGCGAAGAAGGCAAGCCGGTGGCCAACCGCGTGCAGCCGGGCAAGCGCCCGCGCTCATCCATGGCACCCACGCTGGTGCTGGATGCAAGCGGCAAACGTGTCGAAGCCGTGGTGGGCTCACCGGGCGGATCGCTCATCATCAACTACGTCATGAAAACGCTGGTGGCCATGCTCGATTGGAATTTGCCGCCGCAAGAAGCGATTGACCTGCCCAACTTCGG
>JBOFGW010000352.1:0-10784 GCA_051649325.1 Burkholderiaceae bacterium
CCCGTCAAGGGAGAGGGTTTCATACCACGTCACGCGCCCCGCTTCATCCATGCCGCATCGCAATCGTCTTAAGCTGCGTAAACCCATACAGCGCTTCAAACCCCTTCTCACGCCCATGCCCGCTGGCCTTATAGCCGCCAAAGGGCAGCTCTACGCCGCCGCCGGCGCCATAGTTGTTGATGAACACCTGCCCGCTGGCAATCGCGCGGGCCAAGCGCATTTGCCGCGCGCCGTCACGCGTCCAGATGCCGGCGACCAATCCATACGCTGTGGCGTTGGCGAGTTTGAGCGCTTCGTCTTCATCATCAAACGGGGTGATCAGCAGAATCGGCCCGAAAATTTCTTGCTGAAACAGCTTGCTGCTTGACTGTGTGCAGGCCAGCAGCAGCGGCGCTTGGTAAAAGCCGGTCTCGGGCGCGGCATCATCAATCTGCCCTTGCGCCAGCACTTCCAGGCCCTCGCCCTGCCCCTGGCTGACAAACTCCCACACACGCGCCTGCTGCTTGGCATTGATGAGCGGGCCAAGATCGCGGTCTGCCATTGCGGGCGCGGCTACGAGCTTTTCAAACTTGTCGGCCAGGCGCTGCTTGAGTTCTTCATAGCGCGGCCGCTCCACCAGCACGCGGCTGCCGGCGGAGCAGGTTTGCCCGGCGTTTTGAATGATCGCATTCACAATCGCGGGGATCGCTGCATCAAAATCCGCATCCGCAAACACCAGCTGCGGGCTTTTGCCGCCCAGCTCCAGTGTCACCGGCACATGGTTCACCGCTGCAGCCTGCGCCACGCGCGTGCCCGTGGGCCCGCTACCGGTGAAGCTGATGTGATTGATGCCCTTGTGCTCCGCCAGCGCCTGCCCGGCTTCTGCGCCCAGGCCGGTGACCACGTTGAGCGTGCCGGGCGGCAGACCCGCATCCAGCGCAATCTGCGCGAGCCGCAAAATGGCGAGCGACGCATCTTCCGCCGGCTTGACCACGCAGGCGTTGCCCACCGCGAGCGATGCGCCCACGCTGCGGCCAAAAATCTGCATCGGGTAGTTCCACGGAATGATGTGGCCGGTCACGCCATACGGCTCGCGCAGCGTCATCACCGTGTAGCCGTTTTGATAGGGAATCGTCTGGCCGTGCAGCTTGTCCGCCGCGCCAGCGTAGAACTCAAAGTAGCGCGCGAGCGCCTTGGCGTCATTGCGCGCCTGCGTGAGCGGCTTGCCTACGTCGCGCGCCTCGATGGCTGCAAGCTCCTCAGCGTTCTGCGCCACCAGCTGGCTTACGCGCATCAAAAGCCGCCCACGCTCGGCCGCCGCCAGCTTGCCCCAACTGCCTTCAAACGCCCCGCGGCTACTGGCCACGGCCTGATTCACATCCGGTTCCGTGCCGCGCGCAATCTCGCCAAACGGCGTGCCGTGCGAAGGGTCGACCACCGGCAGCGTGGCAAAGTTGGCGGCGTCTTGCCACGCGCCTTCGATAAAGTGTGCAGATTTAGGGTTCATACCTCATTATCCCGAATGCTGCGCCGCAGCGCCGGGCGCTAAAATAGCATTTGATTAGCGCGAACTACCTATTCCGTTCGGGCTGAGCCTGTCGAAGCCCATTTGCTGCACGGTGCATAGGTTTCAAATGCGTTTCGACAAGCTCAACGCGAACGGGTTTGAATAGCGCTCAAAGACTCCTTTATCCAATCACTGAAAGAACAAAAATCATGGGCCTCGATCTCGTCACCGCCGGCAAAAACTTGCCGGAAGAATTCAACGTCATCATCGAAATTCCGCAAAACGCCGATCCGATCAAGTACGAAGTTGATAAAGAATCCGGCGCGCTGTTTGTCGATCGCTTCATGGGCACCGCCATGCACTACCCGTGCAACTACGGCTACATCCCGCACACCATCAGCGACGATAGCGACCCAGTAGACGTGCTCGTCATTACCCCCTTCCCGCTCGTGGCCGGCGTGGTCGTGCGCTGCCGCGCGCTCGGCATTCTCAACATGGAAGACGAAGCCGGTGGCGACGCCAAACTAATTGCCGTGCCCGTGAACAAAGTGTTGCCCTGGTACAAGCACTGGAAGAGCGTGGACGATGTTGCGCCCGAGCGTCTGGCGCAGATTCAACACTTCTTTGAGCACTACAAAGACCTGGAAAAAGGCAAGTGGGTCAAGGTCAAAGGCTGGGGCGGCATTGACAAGGCGCACGAAGAAATCATGAACGGGCTGGCGAGTTACGACAAGGCAAAGAAGAAGCCGGCGTTTTAGGTTTTTCTTTTTTGAAGGCGCGCAGTTCCCGCGCTTTCAACCGCTAAACGCGCGAATCCAACTCGCTGCTTTTGCTTGATTCTCTTCTGCCGATCCATCGCAGAGATCATCGGGTTCGATCGCGCCTGCATATTCATAGCCGAGCCGGTTTGCGAATCTCGAGACCGTGATGTAAAGCGCTGCGCCATCTGCCAATGGAAAGCCGCGGTTTGCCGTGGGCACGCCGTGCGTAGCAGTGCCAAAACGGCGGCATCGCACCTGTGCGGCAAACGCCACCACAATGGCCTCGCCCGAGCTTGCAGTGCGCCGGCCGGTGAGCAGCGCAATGGGCCGCTTTCGATTGCGCAGTAGGCCGCTGGGCGCAGTCGCGCGCGCCATGCACACATGGTCCGCAAACGCCTCTCCAGCGCGATAGCCCCACACTATTTCGCGTTGCGCCGGAGCGCGAAACGAGCCCGCCGGCCCTTCGTCCAGCAACGGCCCGACGCCGGCCAACATCGGCCACATATTGCCACCCGTGTTTTGACTCAGATCAAGCATCCAGCCCAGCGGATCAAGCGAGTCCAGTTCCGTGATTAGCACGTGCAAGCGGTTGATGTAGCCCGTGCCGAGCTGCGCTGAGCCGCGAAAGGCAGGCACCGATAGGTAGGCAATATGGTCGGCACGCAAATGCCCTGTAGGCAGGGTGATGCTTGCTGTACCCGGCTCTGTTGCTACCGCCGCGGCCGCTTGCGCGGGCGGCGCGAAAAAACTGTGTTTGTCTTGAAGCTGTGAAGTTGCCCAGCGAATCGCGCCGTATACCTCAAACGCAGAAGAAGCACCGCTCGCGCGCTGGTACGCCCCATCGTGAATAGCGGCCAAATCAATCAGGCCGCGATGCAGCGCGTTGTCCCGCATGAGGGCGAGAGCCGCGTCAAGATAACGCTGCGCTTCAGATGTCATTATTTGCTGCGGCTCGGAAAACAGTTGTTTTGCTACTGAAGCTTACGCAATATCCATGGGCATTTCCAGCCAAAAATGCCTCAAAAGGTGCATGGATATTGCGTGATCGCGTTCAGCACCCATCAGGGCTCAGCGGGCACCAACCCCTCGGCCCGCAAGCGCGGGGCTTCATACACGGCATCTTCCGCTGGGTAGCGCAGCCCTGTGACGCCAGCCTCTTTTGCCAGCGCCCACACAATGCTCTCGCCTGCGGGCAATATGTTGGGTTCTTTGGCGTACAGCGCATCTGCAAACGCTTCTTGTGCAGAAACGATTTGCCAGCCCTGCTTGCGAAATGCGGTGATCACGTCGCCAAACCACTGTGCGTTGATGGCATTCACGTGTAGCAGCATCACATGCTTGGGCTGGCGTTGCAGCACTTTGCTTGCGAGGTTGTCGTAAAACGTTGCGCGGTCCAGCAGGTGATCGACGTAAAGCGTTTTGAGTTTGGCTAAGCGCGCTTGATCGCCCGCCTTATGCAACTCAAGAAAAACGCGGTTGTAGGCCCAATCACTCGTGTCCACTGACACAGGTGCACTTCGGTAACCGTTCTCGCGCAGCCACTTCCGCATACCATCGCGCGTGGCCTGCGTTTCACCTTCTTTTAGATAGGGAAAGCGCAGCATTGGCTGCCAGGTGGGCAGATGTTTGAAGGCGGCATCGGCCTGCTGTACATCTTCAATGACGTCTTGTAGGTTCACGCGCGCCGCGCCCAGGTTGCGGTGCGCGCTAGTGTGATTACCCACCGTATGCCCAGCCTGCGACCATTGCGCCACCAGCGCCCGGCCCGCTTCGCCGCCTACGTGCCGCAGCGAAGGAAACAACATCGCAGTGACTTTACCTGCGGCCAGCGCATCCAATATCTGCGCGTTCCATTGCGCGGCTTGTGGTGTGATGTCTGGGTTTAAGCCATCATCAAACGTGAAGGCAATCCATTGAGCGTTTGCAGGTGCCGCAGCCACTAACAAGGCTGCGAAGGAGATACCAAAAAGGATGCTTCTGAGAAATTTGTACATGGCAAAAACGGCTCTTTGACACGGCTTGGAAAGATTTTAAATGCGGCATGAGATTGGTAGCCCGAGCAACGTAGAGCGCAGCCAAGCACGCTCGCCTCTTGGTCCGCTACACCTAGCAGATCATGAGCGGGGACGACGTGATTGTGGCGGACCTTGATGTGTTGGAGAGCTGTGATGCTAAGCACGTGCAGCGCGTGCTGGGTTTCTTTGGGCCGCTGCCTAAGATCAAGAGCTAGTTTTTTTACTTTTTAGATGGATTTTGAATAACTCTACGCAATATCCATGCGCGTTTTGAGACAAAAATGCCTCAAAAAGCGCATGGATATTGCGTGATGCACATTAGGATAGGCATCTATGGCGCGGATCGTCGTCCCGATCAACGCACAGCCGCAAACCCAGTGCCGGTGCCAGGCGAATCACCAAAATCAAAGTCACGCGCTGCAGGTACAGCGCTCGAATGCTGCGCGTGCTCCACATTGATCAAAGGTTGCTGCGTATCGAATGTGGGTATGACATTGCATCCCACCAAGCCGGCAAGCATGAACACGGCAAGATGCGCGTAGGCCACCATCAGCGAAATTTTTTCTTCTATCTGCATTGCATTGTTCCTTCAAATGCGTTGAGTTGATTAAGGAGCCGTACCACCGGGAGTTACGGTGCGGGTTCTCAATAGGTCAACGCACTTGGCCGGGCAATCCGGACAACAATGCAGCTTGAAAGAACTTACTTTTCCATCGCCAACGTTTTGATGTCGTTGAGCATCACGGCTTGCTGGATAAAGTCGAGCGAGTAAATCTCGCGCACTGTGCCGCGCGCATCAATCAAGAACAGCTTGAGCATGTGGTTCTTGGTGCGAGTGGGCTGGCCTTTGGCATCGGTTTCCACGGCAACGTCTTGCCCAAAATCGTCCAGCAGCGGCAGCAATTCACGCACCGAGCGCGCGGTGAGAAAACGCCACTCAAAGCGCGGATCAGCCAGGAACTTGCCGCCGTAGAGTTTGATGGCCTCGGGCGTGTCGTTGGTGGGGTCAAAGCTGATGTTCACAAAGCGCACGCGCTTGGCAAGTACAGACTCGGTGAGCAACTTGTCGCGCAGCTCAGTGAGCGTTTTGTAGGCGAAGGGGCAGCCCCAGGGGTCGCTGCAGTAGGTGTAAAAGAATGTGAGCAGCGTAATCTTGCCCCGCGTGAACTCAGACAAGTTGGTGGGTTTGCCGAGTGGGTCGAGCAGCACGCCTTGAGGGCAGGATTGAATGCGCTGCAGTTGATAGGTGCCGGGCTTGGGGGGAACGAAATCTATGCGCGGTGGTTCCGCTTTGACGGGGTCGGCAGCGGCGTGGGCGAGTTGGCCGATTGCCAGCAGAAAGATAAAAGCAAGCTCTTTCATGTGAAAGCACTATCCGTTCGCGTTGAGCCTGTCGAAACGCATTTGCAAATGGGCTTCGACAGGCTCAGCCCGAACGGGATCTCGGTCAATGCGCTTCAAGAGCAAAAGATGAACAATCAGAACTCACTTCGCCATCGCCACGTGTGGCGCATCCGTCAACGCCACATGCCCGCCCTTGGCGGTGAACTTCATGTGATGCGCGCGGCCGAGTTTTTCTTTGGCAAAGTCCACCTCGAAGGCGAGCTTGAGCTCTTTGCCGTCCCAGTTGAAGGCGCGCAAGAACTGCTCGTTGTCTGCACCGCCTTTGTCCCAATTTTCCAGCAGGCTTGAGGTGATGTACACACGCTTGCCGTCCCAGCTTTGCGAGACCATGTTCACTTGCTTGCCAGTCTGCTTGCTGTAGGTTTGCTTGGGCGCTTCGGGGTTGCTGATGTCAAAGTAGCGCGTCATGCCGTCCATAAACGTGTTGACCCACAAGCCTTTGGCGTCTGCGGTGATGGAGATGTCGACCGGCAGCGGAATCTTGGCCGGGTCGCCAATAGTGCCCACATCCTTCGCAGCCCACGCGCCTTTGGCGTCTTGCGTGATCAGCCAGAGCTTTGATGTAAGCGCGCTGGCGGTGATGGCCCAGTTATCGCCCTTTTTGAGCGACCAGCGAATCTCCAGCGGCGCGCCGGGCACGCTGAAAACCTGCTTGGGCTGCATCGCCTTCAAATCCCACATCACCATGGTGTTGCCAAAGTTTTTCATCGCCGCCGGGTCTTTAACCAGCTCACCCAAGTTGCGCATGTAGTTGTTGTAGCCGGTAAAGCTGGAAGTCAGCAGCGCGTTCCTGGCCGGATTCACGGCAATGTCGTATCCGTAGCCGTCACCTTTCACACCACCGACTTCCGTGACCGGCATGTCGTGCTTCGCGACAAACTGGCCCTTGTTGTTGTAGACCACCATGCCGGTCACGCCGCCTTTGTCTTTGGTGTTGGACAGGCTGGCGATGAGCATGCGGCCGGGCAGCGCGTAAAACGTGTGCGGGCCAAGGTAGCCGGACTTGTCGCCCAAGTCGCTGATAGTCTTGACCAGTTTTGGCTTGGCGGGGTTGCTGCCTACATCGAACACATAGATCTTGTTGTCTGATAGGCCGCCAGCCCACAGGTAGCGCCTGTCATCAGTAAAGCCCATGTGGTGCGCCTCTCCGCGCCCGCCGGTAGATACGCTGTGCACCACCTTGCCATAGGTTTTTGACTTTGGGTTGGCATCAATCGTCACCAGCTTGTCCTGCCCGTCGCCCAGGCTTGGGACGCCCAGCGTCCATACGTGCACATAGTCTTCCTGCCCTTTAATGAGCTTGGCCATGTAGGGTGAATTACAGGTTTCGTCCGCGCTCACCGTCCAGTTGGCAAGAACAAGGGCCATTCCGGCTGTAACACTGTACATACGCATCTCACGCTCCTTGAGTTCGAGTTTTTGGGATTACTTCAGAGTAGGCCAGCGTTTTGCAGATGCAAGTTACCGGCGCAATAAGCTAGTTCCATCCACCCGGCCGATGCATGCGGCTGCGGCGTAAACAGCTCATCCCACGAATAACGCAGGCCGTCGCAGATTCCGGACAAACCCCCTTGTCGCGGGAAAATTTCCCCGTAAACTCCGCGCACCTCTCAATAGATGGAGCGATCTTCCATGTTCAAGCGGTTTCTTGCAGCAAGCGCGGTTGCGCTGTCTTTGTTGCCTATCGCGTATGCACAAACAATTCCGGCCGGCGTTACCAAAGGCGCTGAAGTCGAAGGTGTAGAGGAATACCGCCTGGCCAACGGTTTGCAAGTTCTGCTGGTGCCGGATGATTCAAAGCCAACGGTGACGGTGAACGTCACCTACCGCGTCGGTAGCCGCCATGAAAACTATGGCGAAACCGGCATGGCGCATCTGCTTGAACACTTGATCTTCAAAGGCACGCCCACCACCAAAGACGTATGGGCTGAATTCACCAAGCGCGGCCTGCGCGCCAACGGCACCACCAGCCTGGACCGCACCAACTACTTTGCCAGCTTTGCCTACAACGAAGACAACCTGCGCTGGTACCTCAGCTGGCAGGCCGATGCGATGGTGAATAGCTTCATCGCCCGCAAAGACCTGGATACTGAAATGACTGTGGTACGCAACGAGATGGAGATGGGTGAGAACAACCCGCAGCGCATTCTGTGGCAAAAAGCGATGGCCACCGCCTATCAATGGCACAACTATGGCAAGAGCACGATTGGCGCGCGCAGCGATGTGGAGAATGTGGACATCGCGCGGCTACAGGCCTTTTATCGCACCTATTACCAGCCAGACAATGCCGTGCTGGTGATCAGCGGCAAATTCAACAAGCCGCAGTTGCTGGGCTGGGTGGGCGAGTTTTTCGGCAAGATTCCCAAGGCCACACGCGCGCTGCCGGCGCTGTACACGCTGGACCCGGTGCAAGACGGCGAGCGTGCCATTACGCTGCGCCGCGTGGGTGGCGTGCCCCTGATCTACGGCCTGTATCACATGCCACCAGGGCAGCACCCGGACTACGCCGCCGTGCAAGCGCTCAACCTGATTCTGGGCGATACGCCTACTGGCCGTCTGCACAAGCGCCTCGTAGAAAAGCAGCTCGCTGCATCGGCATTTGCCTTTAGTTTTCCTACCGCAGAGCCGGGCTTTACGGTGATGGGTGCGCAGCTTGCGCCGGGCCAAGACTTGAGCAAGGCAAGTGCGGAGCTGATGAATGTGGTCGAGTCCATCGCCAAAGAACCGATCACGCAAGAAGAACTTTCGCGCGCGCAGACCAAGTGGCTGAAAAACTGGGAGCTTGGTTTTACGAACCCGGAGCAGATTGGCGTCGCGCTGTCTGAGGCTATTGCGTTGGGCGATTGGCGGTTGTACTTCCTGGCGCGTGATCGAGTGCGCAATCTCAAGCTAGCGGATGTGCAGCGCGTGGCGGTAGAGCGTTTTGTAGCCGCTAACCGCACGCTGGCCACCTATATCCCGACTGAAAAACCGCTGCGCGCGCCCGAGCCTGCCAATGTAGACGTGGCCGCGATGGTGAAGGACTACAAGGGTGACCCCGCTGTTGCTCAAGCCGAAGCGTTTGATTCCACGCCGGCCAACATCGATGCACGCACGCAAAAATTCAAACTACCCAGCGGCATGGAAGTCGCGCTGCTACCCAAAGGCTCACGCGGCAAGGCCGTGAGCGCTACGCTCATGCTCAACCTGGGCGACGAAAAATCTGTGTTCGGTCTGACCGAAGTGGGTGAAGCGACTGCGGCCATGCTCAACAAGGGCACGCCCAAGCTTACGCGCCAGCAAATCCAGGACCGGTTTGATCAGCTCAAGGCGCAGGTCGGCATTGGCGGCAACGCGACCGGGATTGGCGCGAGCATTCGCACCACGCGCGAGAATCTGCCCGCGGTGATCGCACTGGTGGGCGAGATCATGCGTGAATCAAACTTTCCTGCTGATGCGCTGGACGAGTACAAACGCCAAGCGCTCGCTGGACTGGAAGAGCAACGCAAAGACCCGGAAGCGATTGTGGAAAATGCCCTTGCGCGCCACGACAACCCCTACAAGAAAGGCGACCCGCGCTACGCCCGCACATTTGAAGAAATGGAAGCCGAGATCAAGGCCCTGACACCGGAAAAGCTCAAGGCTTTCCACGCCAAATTCCTCGGTGCGAGTTCTGCACAGTTTGGCGCAGCAGGTGATTTGGATGCAGCCGCAGTCAGAAAAGCGCTGGAAACCAGCTTTGGTAACTGGAAGTCGGGCGTGCCCTACGTGCGCGTACCGCAGCCGCTCACGCCGGAAAAAGCGACGCTGCTCACCTTCAAAACACCAGATAAGCAAAACGCCTACATGCAGGTGCAGCAGGCGATCGCGCTCAATGACAACGACCCAGAGTACGCGGCCGTGCTGATGGGCAATTACATGCTCGGCCTGGGCGGCAATTCGCGCCTGTGGAAGCGCATCCGCGAAAAGGAGGGGCTGTCATACGACGTGCGCAGCACGGTGAGCTGGAACAACTACGAGCAAAACTCGCAGTGGACCGCTACCGCTATCTTTGCGCCGCAAAACCGCGCCAGAGTGGAAACGGCCTTCCGCGAGGAAGTGGCGCGCCTGCTTAAAGACGGCTTTACGCAGGAAGAATTGGCTGAAGGCCGCCAGGGTCTGGTGAACTTCCGCCGCCTGTCGCGCGCGCAAGATCCCGGCCTTGCCGGCGGACTGGCCAGCAACCTCAAGCTGAACCGCACCTTTGCGGTATCACAAAAAGTGGATGATCAACTGGCCGCACTGACGCTGGAGCAGGTCAACGCTGCGATGCGCAAACATCTCAAGCCAGAGCAATTTGTGTTTGGGTTTGGTGGGGATTTCAAATAAGTGGTGCAAGGTCGGCAGAGGACCTGCCGACCTACGCAAACATGTGCTGGCCCATGAATTCATCAGACCAGGTTTGCCCAAATGTAGTTTTCATTAGAGGCAGACCTGGTGAATTGATCCAGTGGTGATGCTTGTATTTGGCTATTTCATCGCGATGCTCGGCGATGCCGTTAGCGCCTATTCGTTCGCATCTGGTCTGCACGTTGAGAATCTTTTCGAATAACTCAAGATGCATGTCAGAAAGTACCTCGAATTGTGCGCTCGATTCTGGACGGAGGAACACTTCGCGCCCCGACCGGCATTCAATAAACCATTGAGGCATATCGCGGGCATTGTCTGCTGAGACGCCCCGGCGCGCAGATGACATCCAATCGTCGAGAATCGGCTCCAGCTGCGGATTACCGCACAAGCTGATCAAGTCAAGCACGGCCACCACCGGCCGGCCGCCAATCTGCACAAACTCCATCGCATATATGGGCGCTGATTGCGCGTAGTCAGGGTAAAAAAACAGCGTGTAAATGTCCAGCTTGCTGCTGTACATCGCCATCGTTCTTACCTGGGAACCAGCCGCAAGCGCATAGCTGTCGAACCGCAGAGTCAATTCGCCTGACGGTCTTGACACTACGCGGCGAGCGTATTCCTGCGCGACCGGCAGTTCTTTTGCATTGTGAGCATGGAGAATTTGCCGTGTTTGCTCATCCGCTTTGGCAAAAGCAAAGTCAACATCACAAACCGGTTGCGCACTCATTGAAACGCTGCGACCCGATGCTA
>JBOFGW010000353.1:0-2855 GCA_051649325.1 Burkholderiaceae bacterium
ACTGGTGCGGCAGCCGCAGCGGTAACTGCCACACTTCCGGCTGTCGCTGGGTTGCGGCACTACATAGACCGAATTGATGTGACGCGCTTCGCATCCACGCTTTTGACTGCAGGCGCTACGCCTGTTTTGGTGACCACGACAAACATTCCTGGCGCGCCCGTTCTATCCTTTCCAGCGGAAGCTGCGGCGCAGGGCACGACCGCCATTCAAGTGCTGGACGCGGGGTCTTCTGGCTGGGCTTGTACAGCACTAAACACGGCAACAACGGTTGTTTGTCCAGTTACGACAGGTGTTATCTGGCGCGTGAACGTGATCTACCGCCTCGGGCTGTAAAAAATGTCACTACTCCTTGCGCTAACCCAGAGCGGTGGCGCATCTCAACCCTACGGACTAGCCGCAGAGGTTGATGGAGCCTTTGCGCTTGCGCAAGGTGGGATTGGGCAGATTTTTGGCACCGCATCGGAGGCCGATGCGGCTATCGCGTTGGTTGCGCGAGAGTCTGCACCCCACGGTTTGGCTGTAACTGTAGATTTGCCGCTAACCACGACGGCGCGTGAGCTTGCAGCCGTCGGCCTTGCTGCAGCGGTCGAAGTCGCTTTGACCACTCCACTGGTTGAGCGCATAGGCCTTGGCTTGGCCGTCGAGGTAGACACAGCTCTGCAATTGGCGCAAGGCGCGGCCAATCGCCCTTACGGCGTAGCAACCGAAATAGACCAAGCTGTTGCGCTTGTCGTGGTTGGCGCAACAGTGCCAGACGCAGGCGGAAGCTCGAAATCGGGGCTGAGGTGGCTAAACCCACTGATTCAGCAGCGCGTAATACGTGAGTTCTTGGACGAAAAAGAACGCAAGCGCACCGTTAAGGCTCTGCCTGACGTTAGCGCCAAGGAGCGCGAAATCGTCAAGCGGGTGGCGCGTGAACTTGCTGCTGATGCATTGGCTGGTGTAGCGCAGTTTGAATCACGCTTGTCCGTTGCGATCAAGTCTGGTGGCGCAAAGCCAAGTGCCGCGCACGGCGAGTGGTTGATCTATTTCATGCGCGTGGAGGCGTACCGAATCGCGCATGAAATTGAGGAGGAAGAGTCCTTGGCTCTGATGATGATGCTATGAATCAACAAGACCGAGAACAGCACGCCATCACGTTGCTGCAGAACCCGCTATTCATTGAGGTCACCGGACAGCTCAAAGAGTTTGCAATTGCAAAACTGCTATCTGCAAATGTCACGAACACCACGGAGCTGCAAGCCGCTGTGCTGCAACTCCAGGCAGCTCACACGCACAAGGTCGCGTTTGAACGCTTCGCGCAACTCGGTGAGCACGAAGCTAGGAAGGCATCGAAGCAGCCCGAAAAGACCGGTTTTTTTAATAAATTCCGAAATTAACTCACCAGACAAAACAGGAGGCCCCGCAAGGGGCTTTTTTTATGCTTGATCCAAACATCAATCCCGAGGTTGCCGAAGACGGACAACAGCCTACCGATGATGACGCCTCGTATTTGGAGCTGCTTTCGCCGCCACCCAAAACAGGCAGAACCGCTGATGCTGAAGAAGATTCGCAAGACGAAGAATCAGATGCAGATGGCGAAGACGTAGACGACGCTGAGCACGATGAAGCTGATGCTGAAGGTGTTACGAGCGGCCCTGCGGAGATCGAAATTGACGGCCAGAAATTCACCGCCGATCAGATCAAAGAAGGCATGTTGCGGCATGACGACTACACGCGAAAGACGATGGCCTTAAGCGATCACGCGAAGGGTTTGGATCGTCAAGTCAGCGAACGGATTGCTCAAGTCAACGATGAGGCGGTTTACTTCGCGTCATCAGTCCTACAGCAAATCGATGGCCTCATGGGCCTGCAGTACAGCCCCCAGCAGTTGATGCTTTTGGCGCAGCAAGACCCTCAACAAGCTTTGCAGATCCAAACGCAGCAACAAGCGCTCAATGTTTGGAAACAACAACTCCAACAGCAGGCACAAGGGATGCATGCGCGCTCGCAGGCTGAGCGAAGCAATGCAAGCGAAGTCGATCAACAGGCCCAGCAGCAGCAAATCGCCCAAACCGCGAACGAGCTGCGCTCTGAAAAATGGTTTACCCAGGACTGGGTGAAGCAAGCGTTTTCTTTTGGCGAAAAGCACGGCTTTAGCCAAGAGGACATCAACAACATTGGACACAAAGGCGCATTGCAAATCATGCGCAAAGCCATGCTGTGGGACGACGCACAGAGCCGCATGGCTGCGGGCAAGCAACAGCCACAAACCAAAAACACAACCCCGGGCAGTAACCCCAAACAAGGGGTTGCAAGCCAGCGCCAACTTGCAGACAAGGCGTTCAACGTCGCGGTGAAAACCGGCGACAAGCGCGCAACCGCAATGGCATACGACCAATTGTTAAAGACTAAACGTTAAGGAGCCCCAAAATGGCACAACCTACCAATACCGTCAGCACGTACAACATTCGCGGCATTGCCGAGGATGTTGACAACAAGATCTACATTCTCGATCAAACGGAGACGCCGTTCTTGTCCTCGCTTGAGGCCGACAAGATCACGCAGCGCTCGCCGCAATGGCAAGAGGACACCTACCGCGCAGCGAATAAAGACAACGCGCTAATCGAGGGTGATGACTTTACGGGTGGCGCACGCACGCCAACCAACGTCCTTACCAATGTGATGCAGACGTTCAGCGAGCAAATCGTCACATCCCGCATTGCCAACAAGACGCGCAAGTACGGGCGAGATAGCCAGCAAGGCTACGAAATGAAAAAGGCCATGATTGCGCTCAAGAAAGATGCTGAAGCGGCCTTCTTGAGCAACAACATTGCAGCAGTCGGCACAAACGCCACCGCCTCAAAAATGGCAGG
>JBOFGW010000354.1:0-2119 GCA_051649325.1 Burkholderiaceae bacterium
CAGACGACTTCCAACGTCAACACCGCAACGGCCAACACCATCCTTGGCAATGCCAACGAAACCGGGCCGCTTGGCAGCGTCAAATACAACATCACCGGCTATCAGACCGTGAACGGTCAGAAAGTGCCGCAATACGAGAAAGTCACCTCGCTCAGCCCCGGTCAGCAAAAGCTTTACGATCAGCAGACGCAGCTTGGTTCTCAGATGAACGGCATCGCCGGCCGTCAGTTGAACACGCTGGACCGCACGCTGTCCACGCCGATCTCGACGGATGGTCTGCCGGCGGCCGTCAACAGCATCAACGCGCCGAAGCTCGGCATGTTGAACGGGCAGTTGCAGACCTCTTTTGCGGATGCGGGCGATATCCAGCGCAGTGTCGGCGCCAACGACTTTTCGCAAGACCGCTTGCGGGTTGAGGACGCGATCAACAGCCGCCTAGAACCGCAGTTGCAGCGCGATAGATCGGCCTTGGAGTCGCAGCTCGCCAATCAGGGCATCGCGCCCGGCTCGGAAGCATGGCGGGAAGCTATCGCGCTCAATGACCGCAGCCGTAACGATGCCAGAATGCAGACTGTCTTGGCCGGCGGCCAAGAGCAGTCGCGCATGTTCGGCATGGATTTGAGCCAAGGCCAGTTCGCCAACAGCGCTCAGCAGCAGCAGTACAACCAGAACATGGGCCGCGCCGGGTTCTACAACGACGCCACCATGTCAGGACTTGGCTTCGATAACGCGGCCGCAACTGGCCAGTTTGCTCTTGATCAGCAAGCGGCACAGTTCTCCAACACATCACGCGAGCGGGCGTTACAGGAAGAAATGATGCTTCGCAACCAGCCGATCAACGAGATCGGCGCGCTTATGGGTGGCGGACAAGTGACGTTGCCGCAGTTTGCTCAGTACCAGGGCGGCAACATCGCCGGGACCGATGTCGCGGGCATCACGCAGCAATCGTACCAGAACCAAATGCAGCAGTATCAGCAGCGGTTGCAGCAGCAAAACGCGATGATGGGTGGCCTTGCTGGCCTTGGCGGGTCGCTTCTTGCGGCGCCAATGACCGGCGGCGGATCTGTCGGCGGCGCAATGATGGGTGGCCTTGGGTTTGGGAGATAACCGCATGAGAATTGCGCCACAGGGTATCGCACGAGCAGCAATGCAGATGCCGCCGACTGAAGACGACATCAACGCGCGCCGACGCATGGCGAGTATCTTGATGCAACAGGGCGCATCGGCAGAGCCGGTGCAGCATTGGACGCAAGCCGCCGCACGTGTAGCGCAAGCTCTGTCAGGCGGCGCGAATGCACAGGCGGCGCGGTCTGAAGGGGTGCAGCGCGAGCAGTACGATGCCGCCGAAAGCGCCCGCAAGGCAGCGGCGGACCGCGCCAGCAGCATGGCGCAGTTTAAAGAAAAAGCGATGTTTGAGCGCAACTTGCCTCTGACGGAATCGCAGCAGTTGGATTTGGATTATAAGCGGGCTCAGATTTCGCGGATGCAGCGCGAGCCGGCCGGCGGTGAGTTGCCGTCAAACGTTAGAGAATATGAGTATTTCTCGAAGCTCCCGCCGGAAGCGCAGCAGCAATACCTCAACATCAAGCGAGCACAACAGACGCTTGACCTTGGCACCAGCTATTACCAGCCCAATGCTGCAAATCCTGGTGCAGAAGGCCGCACCATCACTAAGGACGTGGCTGGTGCGGAAGCTCAGAAAGTGATTGGGCGCGAGACGGGCGAAGGCCGCATGGCTCTGCCGAAGTTGGGTCTTGCACTGGAAATGCGCGAGGAAAAAGCGGCCGTTCTAGATGACGAAATCGGCAGAGCCTTGCAGATCATGGACGCGAGCAAAGGCAGCACAGGGTTCATCGGCGCCGGCGCAAAGTACGTTCCGGGTTCGCCCGCGCAAAGGCTGGCAGAGCTACTCGGCCCAATCAAGGCAAAGGTCGGCTTCGACGATCTTCAGAACATGCGCGACAACTCGCCAACGGGCGGCGCGCTAGGCCAAGTCGCGGTTCAAGAATTGCAGATGCTGCAATATGCCCTTGGGTCATTCGATCAGAACCAGGGAGATCAACAACTTCGATATAATTTGCTGCGCTTGCGGGACCTTGAAAAGAAATTCGCCGTCATG
>JBOFGW010000355.1:0-45037 GCA_051649325.1 Burkholderiaceae bacterium
GGCCTGCTGTCTGAAACCGTCGGCTGGCGCATGATCTTCTGGTTCTTGGTGCTGGTGGGCGCGCTGCTGTGGTTTTCAATTGCGCGCTATCTGCCCGAAACGCTCGCGCACGATGCACGCCAGCCCTTTAATGTGCGCAATTTGATGCGCGGCTATCGCGAGGTAGGTGCAAGCCCGGCGTTTTTGCTGCTCACGATTGCATCGGCCGTGCCGTTCAACGGCATGTTCATCTACATCCTTGCTTCACCCACCTTCATGGGCAAGCATTTGGATATGCCGCCCACGCAGTTCTTCTGGCTGTTTTGCACCACCATCGGCGGCATCATGATCGGCGCATGGTTCTCCGGCCGCTATGCCGGCCGCATTGAAGGTGTGCGGCAGGTGCGGCGCGGCTTTCGCATCATGGCGATCATCACGCTCTTCAATCTGGCTTATAACTTTTGGCTGCCGGCCAGCATGCCCTGGGCGTTGATACCGATTGGCCTGTTTTCGCTGGGCTGGGCGCTGGTGCAACCCTCGGTGACCCTGATGGTGCTGGACTTGTTTCCTTCGCGCCGCGGCATGGCTTCATCGCTACAAGGCGCATTGGCCAGTGCCGGCAACGCGATTGTGGCCGGTGTGGTCGCACCGATTGCCATGGTCAGCACCTTCGGCTTGGCCGTGGCTTCTGCCGTCATGCTGCTGATTGGACTGGCTGCATGGCTGCTGCTGCGGCGGCTTGCATAACGCAAACATGGCGTAGCGCCGTTAGCTGTGGCCGCCTACATTAAGCAGTAAAGGAGCCTTGCGCGATGGCAGAAGAAAAACGCGTTGCCGTAATTGCTGTACACGGCGTGGCAGATCAAAAACCCGGCCAAACAGCACTCGAACTCACGGCGCTGCTGCAAAAGTGCTTGCCGGGTGCGCCTGTATTTGAAACGCAAGATTTAATGCTGCCCGTTGCATCGCTCAGCAGCCGCGTAGATACAAGCGCGGCGCCTATCGGCGAAAAGCGGCGGCTAGCGCGCCTGCCGCATTCAGACTTTGCACGCGACCGTTTTAATTCTGCCGCCATCGAACACGCGTTCGATCTGGATTTTGCGCAGCACCTCGTGTCTGATCATGTGGTTTCAGGCAGCGAGTCCACTTATCAGACCCGTTTGCACAGTGCACGGGTCACTGCGCAAACGGGTGAATCGCGCGTCGATATCTACGAAATGTATTGGGCCGATTTGTCGCGCCTGGGTGTGGGTGCATGGCGGATTTTGTCTGAGCTGTATCAGCTGATTTTTCATCTCGGCTCGTTGGCCCGGCACACCGTAGACCTTGCACGGGCGCAGAGCAATCCCAGCCGGCTGCTGGGTTGCTTGTCGCGTGCCTGCGCCACCAGCGAATATGCGCTGGTCGGCCCCATTGCCATGTTCAACCTGGCTCTGCTGTTGCTGCTGCTCTTGCTGGCTGCATCGGTATTGACCGCCGGCGCGCCCTGGATCGCCAGTGCGGTATTGCTGCTGTCGTACAACGCAGCGCTGGGCTATGGCACTTGGTGGTTCTGGCGCGACAAGCGCGCGGCTGCATACACCTGCGCAGCGCTCGCGGCGGCGTGCCTGCTTGCGACCGCCGCAGCGCTGCTGGCGCATAGCCAGCAAACCCCGGCCGATCTGGGATTGATCATGGCCCTGGCATTGCCTGTTGCACTAGCTTTGGGCACAGCAGCAACACGTGGACTGGCAAGGCGCAACGTTGGCGTGGGTGTGTGGGGCGTAGTCGCGGGCATGGCAGCGCTGCTCATTTTCGCGCCGCAGCTCTTCATGCAGGCCGGCGCGTTTGCCTGGCCCTGGCAGCTTGAGCGCGTTGCAGCCGTCAACGCGGTGGCCAACACCGCGGTCGTGCTGTTTATATGCGCCATGCTGGGCTGGGCTTTGCTGGGTGCGGCGCAGGTCACGTTTGCGTTGTGCGCCGCCTTCGCGCACCTGAGCGGCGATGCCTCGCAAGAGCGCGCCGATTTGCTGCGCGCTGTGCGCACCGGCATGCTGGCCATGATGGTGTCCACGTCAATGTTTGCGGTGATCACCATCAGCTTGTGGGCCTTGCTGGTTCAGCTGGGCATTCCGGAAAGTTTGCGCGGGATCGCCCTTAACCTCTGGTTCGACCCGGTGGACAACACCAGTCACGGAATCAGCACGGTGCAGCAATTTGTGGATGCAATGCTGTCTGCCAGCTCAGGCTTTTTTGCCCCCACGTTGATTGCGCTGGCCTCGCTGGGCAGTGCGCTGTTTCTAGCGTTCTTGCCTTCGCTCGTTGCAGAGGCAGTGCCGGCCTCAGCCGGTACGCGGTCTGAGTCTATGGGCCACTGGCTCGACAACGGCCTATACCGCGTAGGACTGGCGGTGGGCATGATCGGTGTGGCGTACATCTGCGTAATGGTGTGGTCGGTCGCAGCATCGCTGCATCTGCCGGGACAAACCGTGCTGCAGCGCTGGGTGGGCGGGCCGTCTGACGCGTGGGTCAAAGGTATCGCGTGGGCGCTGGCCGCATCGGCGACATCGCTGCTCGCACTGGGGCCTGCGCTGTCCAAATCGCTCGGGCGCTTTCGTGTGGTGCTGGACATGGCGCTGGACGTAGACAACTACTTTCGCGAGCATCCCCGCACGTCCAATCCACGTGCGCGCATCGTGGCGCGCTACGTGAGCCTGCTGACGCATCTGTCCGGCAAGGGTTATGACGAGCTGGTGATCGTGTCGCACAGCCAAGGCACGGTGATCACAGCCGATTTGCTGCGGCTATGGAACTCGCGTGCGCATTTGCCGCAGATGCCGCGTGCCGTACTTCCGCCCGTCACATTGGTGACCGCGGGCAGCCCGCTGGCACAGTTGTATCGCGCACGCTTTGCGCATCTCTACCGCTGGATTGATGCCGCCAACCCGCAGTGGCACGCGCTTGCCAAACATTTTGGCTTGGCGCACTGGATCAACGTGTACCGCTCCGGCGATTATGTGGGCCGCGCGTTTTGGCGCGAAGGCGAGCGCTACGCGATTGAACAAACGCCGCTGGAGGTGGCTGCAGACCGCGCAGAAATGTGTCTTGGCGCCGGCGGGCACACCCACTATTTTGATGACACAGCCATCAACATGGGCCGCGCAATCAGCGCGCAAATTGTGCACGTTTGAGTTGCAAATACGCAATACCCATGCGCTTTTTGAAGGCAAAATGGCTGAAAAGGCGCATAAATATTGCGTAAAGCATGTTTTATGGCTTTTGTGACACCTTGCAAACTGCCCACGCGGCACCATGTGCAAAGGAGAAATTCGCAGTAACCTTGAACTCCAAACACAGAAAGCCTCCTCCGTATGAAAATCGAAACCCAAGATGATCTGGGCATACCGATGTCCGTGCGTATCCGCGAGCGCATGAAGGCCGTCGGCGCGCCCTTCATGGCCAACGACAACATTGCGCAGTATCTTGAAGAAGGCGAACTAGAACGCCTGCAGGCCGAAGTCGCCAGCAAAATGCAGGGCGTGCTGGAAAGCCTGGTGATCGATACGCAAAGCGATCACAACACGCAAGACACCGCCAGGCGCGTGGCCAAAATGTTCATCAACGAGGTGTTTTCCGGCCGCTACCGGCACATGCCGCCGCTCACCGAGTTTCCCAACGTCAAGCATTTGAATGAGCTGATGATCGTCGGGCCGATCATGGTGCGCAGCGCCTGCTCGCATCACCTGTGTCCCATCATCGGCAAAGTGTGGGTGGGCGTGATGCCCAATGAACATTCCAACCTCATTGGCCTTTCAAAATACGCGCGGCTGATCGATTGGGTGATGAGCCGCCCGCAAATTCAAGAAGAAGCCGTCAGCCAAGTGGCCGATCTGCTGCAGGAAAAATTGCAACCCGACGGCCTGGCGATTGTGATCGAGGCCGATCACTTCTGCATGGTCTGGCGCGGCGTGAAAGATACCGACTCCAAGATGATCAACAGCGTGATGCGTGGCTCTTTCCTCAAAGACCCCAACCTGCGCCGCGAGTTTTTGGCGCTGATCAAGAACGATAAAACCTAAGGGAACTCTGCCATGCTGATCCGCCTGCTCTACGCCAGCCGCGCCAAGTCGCCAATTGATAAATGCGCCATCGAATCCATCCTGACCAAGAGCCGCGTCAACAACCCCGAGCTGGGCGTGACCGGTATTCTCTGCTACGGCGGCGATATCTACATGCAGGTGCTCGAAGGCGGGCGTGATGCGGTCAACCAGCTCTACAACGTGATCGTGCGCGATCCGCGGCACGACAACGTGATGATGCTGCACTACGAAGAAGTGAGTGAGCGCCGCTTTGCCGGCTGGACGATGGGGCAAGTCAATCTAGAAAAGCTCAATCCCACCACGCTGCTCAAGTACAGCGAAAAGCCCGTGCTCAACCCGTTTGCCATCAGCGGCAAAGTGTCGATGGCGCTGCTGGAAGAACTGATTCTCACCGCATCCATCATCGGCCGTGCAGACACGGCGCGCACGCCACCGCTGCAGACCGCGGCTTAAAACTGCGCGGCGTTGCTCTACAAGCTGTTCAGATCACGGGTGTATTGAATAGCAGTAGCGCGGATAGCTTCGCGCTGCTCATCAGAGAGACGCGCCAGATTCTTCATCATCAATGCAGCGCGCTGATTGCGGCCAAGCTCGTGTTCGTGCCGCATCAGAAAATCCCAGTAAAACACGGTCACCGGGCAGGCGCCCGGGCCTGACCTCACGTCTGGCTTGTAGCGGCAGCCGCTGCAGTAGTTGCTCATGCGTTTGATGTACGCACCGCTTGCCGCATAAGGTTTAGTGGTAAACCGCCCGCCGTTGGCGTATAGCGCCATGCCGGCCGTGTTGGGCAGCTCAACCCATTCCACCGCGTCCACATACACGGCCAGGTACCAGTCGCACACTTCTTGCGGTATCAAACCCGCAATTAACGCAAAGTTGCCGGTGACCATCAAGCGCTGAATGTGATGCGCGTAGGCATGTTGCAGGGTTTGGCCGATAGCCTGTCGCATGCAGTTCATCTGCGTCTTGCCGCTCCAATACCACTTGGGCAGCGGCGTTGTGCATTGGTAGTGGTTCGCTTGCCGCATCGCCGGCATATCCAACCAGTACACCCCGCGCATGAATTCGCGCCAACCCAGAATTTGCCGAATAAATCCCTCGGTCGCGGCGAGTTCCACATCGCCTGCGCGATAAGCGGTCAGCGCAGCGTCGATGACCTCGCGAGGATCGAGCAGCCGCACATTGAGCGCAGACGAAATCAGGCTATGAAACAAGAACGGTTCATCAGCCCACATGGCATCTTGATACTGGCCAAAGCGCGGCAGGCGCTGCGCAACAAAGGCTTTAAGCGCTTGCAACGCTTGCTTGCGCGTGACCGGCCAATTGAACGGCTCGAGAGCGCCTGGATGGCCGGCAAAGTGCTGCTTGACGTCGGCCAGCACTTCCTGCGTGACTGCATCGGGCTTGAACTGCGGTAGCGTGGGTACGTTTTGCGGTCCTTGCTTGCCAAAGCTTTCGCGGTTTTCCGCGTCGTAGTTCCATTGCCCGCCCTCTGGCTTGTCGCCTTGCATCAACACACCGGTGGTTTTGCGCATATGGCGGTAAAACATTTCCATCCGCAGTTGCTTGGGCTTAGCGCCCGCCCACTGCGCAAACTGCGCACGGCTGATCAGAAAATGCGTGTCAGGCAAGATCTCAATCGCAGCACCCTGCGCATTGCACGTGGTGATGAGTGCCTGCTCAACCCGCCATTCACCCGGCTCGCAGGCAAGCACCGCAGCGGGCTTGAGATTTCTGATTTGATCGGCCCACGCATCTTGCAGACTTTCAAAGCGGTGCGCACCAAGCTTGAGGTAGACCACGCGATATCCGGCGTCAGCCAGTTGCTGTGCAAAGTGCCGCATGGCCGATAGAAAGACTGCAGTGCGGATTTGATGGCTCCACACATGGGTGCTTTCTTGCGGCGCTTCAACCATCAACACCGTATCGCGCTTTTTGTCGGCAGCCAAGAGGGCCGGGTTGCCGAGCCAAAGCTGGTCACCCAGTACGACAATCAGTCGCGCGCTCACGATACCGTCTTGCCGGCTTTGGCCTGCTTGCGGCAGGCCTCTGAGCAGTATTTGATTTCCGCCCAGTTTTTCTCCCAGCTTTTGCGCCACATCATCGGGCGCATGCATACCACGCACTGCTTGGTCGGTAAGAACGATTTATTACCGGCAAAACCGCGGCCTCGACGTTCAGCCATCTTCGTTCAGCTCCAGTTGTAAAGAAAGTTGCGGGCTGGGCGCAGGCGCAGTCTTACTACGCATGCCCTCACGGCGCGGATTGCGCGATCCATGCTTTCGATAAATAGCAGATGCATCCTGCTTGAACTCTGGCGCATGCCGCACTGCCCACATCGCCTCGCGTGCGCGCTTTGCCGCCGCCTCAAGATCAACCACTGGCGAGGGGTAGTCCGTATCGATGATGCATCCCGCCTGTTGCTGCACGTCCCGTGGCATCGTCCACGGCTCAAAGATATATGGGGCTGGAACACGCGCCAGCGCCGGTATCCATGTACGAACAAACTTGCCATCCGGGTCTTGATCATGCGCTTGCTTAACCGGGTTATAGATGCGGATCGTGTTGATACCGGTGGTGCCGGATTGCATTTGTACCTGCGCGTAATGGATGCCCGGTTCATAGTCAAGAAATTCGCGCGCAAGATGCAATGCGGTAGCTTGCCACGGCTGCCAAAGATGATAGCTCGCAAAACTTACCAGCATCGCTCGCATGCGAAAGTTGATCCAACCGTGCTGCGCGAGCATGCGCATACAAGCATCCACCATCGGAACGCCGGTCTGCCCGCTGGCCCACGCATGATGCAGCGCGGGGTCCAGCTGTTCACGCAGCCCATCATAAGCAGGATGCAGATTGCGCGATTCGATCGATGGGTCACTTTCAAGCTTTTGGATGAAGTGACAGTGCCAGTGCAGGCGCGATTCAAAAGACTTCAGGCTCGCCAAGCGATTCACCGGGCGCTGCGCCGGCGGTAGTCCGAGCAACAAATCGCGCGCACGCCAAACGGCATGTACCACTTCACGAATCGAAAGCGTGCCAAATGTAAGGTGTGCGCTGAGCCGGGAACATGCATCGACCGCTGACAGCGGGCTGCTCATTGCATAGCGATAGTGTGTACAACGCTCAGACAAAAAAGACTGCAGGACCTCAAGCGCGTGAGAGCGTCCGCCGCGCTGGCGCGAGGGCTTTTCATGTCCTTGCATTTTGATTTGCACCGGTTGGCCAATGCCGGCGCTGGCAAGCGCTACAGGACAAGCGGTTGATTGGCGCGGAGCATCGAGCGGTGCAACTGCCATGCGCTGCATCCAGATCGCAGACCAGACATCCCGGCTCTTGAGCCGGCGCACGACGCCGTTGCTCGGCACTTCATTCCAAACAATCGAATTCGCCTTGCACCACGCGCCAACCCGCTCATCGCGCGCGAAACTTGCGGCGTTGCCGGTTTCTTCATGGCTCCAGAGTGCGGCAATCGTAATTTCTTGCCGCAGCGTTTCCAAAACCTCCGGCATGCGGCCCTCACGCGTCACGAGGGGGATGCCGCATTTCGTCAATTGCTGCTGCAGGTCAATCAAACATTCGTTCGCAAACGCGATGTGCTGTACAGACGCATCAGGCTGCGTTAAAAGTTCTGGCTCATACACATACAGCGCAATGGCCGGCCCACACGCGCATGCGCCCACCAGCGCTGCATGGTCGTGCGTGCGCAGATCGCGCTTGAACCACACCACTTGCACCGCTGGTTTCACTCACTCACCTGGCTGCGACGCGCGGCAAAGGCCGCAGGATGCCCTGCCCGCCATCTACCCGAATCACCTGCCCTGTGACGTGGGCGGCGGCTTCAGACACAAGAAAGGCAATCACACCCGCAACCTCTGCAGGCTCGGCGATTCGGCCGGTGGGGATCAGCGCTGCACTGCGCGCCTCGGCCTCCGGCGTGGCAATGAATCTCGCAGTCATGGACGAACGCGTCAATCCAGGGGCCACCACATTGACCCGAATGCCCTTGTCAGCGTAGGTTGCCGCGGCGCTGAGCGCCAAGCCGGTGACAGCGGCTTTTGCCGCAGCGATCGCCTCGTGATTGGCAAAGCCCGCCTCTGCAACTACCGAACTCATCAACACCGCACACCCCGGTTGCTTGGCTTTGACGGCTTGCGCAACAAACCATTTGAGCACCACAAACGCGGTGGTGGCATTGATCGCGTATTGAGCCTGCCAATCTGCATCGCTGGTGAGATGCAGCGGCTTAATCACTGTTGACCCTACGCAGTGCACAAGCGCATCTGCCGGGCCAAACGCATCTGCTGCAGCACTCCAAGCGGCAACGCCTTCTGCAGTCGTGAGATCTGCCGCAATGGAAGGCATACTCAGCTCATCAACCAGTGCTGCAAGCTTGCCGGCATCGCGCGCGCACAGCAGCAGACTATGGTTGTTGTTTGCCATGGCGCGTGCAAGTGCGCTGCCCACCGCGCCGGTAGCGCCCGTGATGATGATTTTCATTTTGGAAATGCTTCCTTACTGATGTTGTTCCAGAAACTGGAGAATGATTTCTTGAGTTGCGCGGGATTGCCAAACGCTCTTGGCGGCGAGTGAAGATGAGCGCCGGAGCCTGCAAGCAGACGACCGTACCAGGGGTTGAATGTTGCAATCGCTTGCAAACCCGGCATGTGGGAAAGCCGCGCTTGCAACACGTCAGCACGGTCGACCCAAACGGTGTGGCAGCGCGCACGCATAGCTGCCAAAACGAATTCAAACCGCGCGGCTGACCATGGATAGGCTGCATGAAAATCGGTCACCACCAGTCCAATCGCGGGCCGCTCATCTGGCAGATGCAGGCTCCACGGATGCATGACCCATGTTGGTGTTTGTGCGGTGGCAGCCGCATCAACTGCTGTGCAGCTTGCCAGACTTTCAATGTGTGCCAGCGACAGCGCCGCAGGCTCTTCTGCGCTTGCTGTAGCGCCACGTGGCTCCCGGTACACCTTGGTGCTGCGTGCCCGCGCATCAAGTTCTTCATAGCTGCAATCAATATCTGAGCCGTGACTGTCTGCGCCGCCATATCGCGTCACATTATCGGCGTTAAACAAGTATGGCTTGCCGGTCCAAGTGCCGGCCACCCACTGCCAGGAAAGCGTGTTGGAGGCGAGGTCTCCATCAAACAAGTGCGTATACATCCACGCAGCGCCGGCGCGCCAATCGACTTTGCGCAAATGCACGATGTACGAGGCCAGCCACATACGCGCGTGATTGTGCAGATATCCTGTGCGGTACAAGTGACAAATCTGCGAATCAATCACGGGTACGCCGGTTGCCGCTTGCCGGATGTCCTGCGGCATGGCTTGCGCATAGGCGGTCGACGGCGCGGGATGCTGCGCGCTCCAGATTCCGTCTTGCAAGTGATGCCAGACATGGTGAAAGTACTCGCGCCAACCCAGCTCAAAGGCAAACTTGTCCTCCCAACCGAGCTTGAAGCGGGACTGAACAATCGCAATCACTTCAGGAACACTCAGCAGTCCATGCGTAATGTAGGGTGATAGGCGCGTGACATCACCATCAAGAAAATTACGTGTGCGTGCATAACGCTGTGGGTCTACGGCACGCACCGCGTCAAGTGCGGCTGCGCGCGTTGGCACAAACCGCGGATCGTTTGCTGCGGAAGTTGCTGCAGCACTTTGAAGACGTTGATGCATAAAGGGAATGCTGGCGCTACCGTAAGTGGCCCGCTGCAAACAGCCGTGCCTGCGCACGAAAGGTTTTGCCAAGAGCAGTTGATTTCTACTGAGCGGTTAATTCTATAACCAATCAGTTTTGGCAACCTTTATGAACAGACTACGAAATATCCATGGGCATTTTCAAGCAAAAATGCCTGAAAAGGCGCATGGATATTGCGTAAAGCATATTAAGTCACTGCGAAAATGTGCTCTTGTACTGCTCGCGCAGCACATTCTTCTGCACCTTGCCCATCGCATTGCGCGGCAGCTCTGCCGCGAGCCACACGCGCTTAGGTACTTTGAAGTTGGCGATGCTGGTCTTGAGCGCATCGATCAATGCGTCCGCCAACAGCGTGGCGCCATCACGCGCAGTCACCACAGCGCACACCGCCTCACCAAAATCAGGGTGCGGCACACCGATCACCGCGCTTTCAGCTACGCCGGGCAACGCATCAAGGTAGCCTTCAATCTCTTTGGGATACACGTTATAGCCGCCGGTGATGATCAAGTCTTTACTGCGGCCCACAATGCTCAAGTAGCCCTGCACGTCGAACTTGCCCACGTCACCGGTTTTGAAAAATCCGTCTGCTGTGAACTCTTCACGCGTCTTTTCCGGCATCTTCCAATAGCCGGAAAACACATTCGGGCCTTTGACCTGAATCCCGCCCACTTCATCTACAGCACACACGCTGCCGTCGTCATTGACCACTCGCACCTGCACTCCAGGTAGTGGCGGGCCCACCGTACCGGCGCGGCGCACTAAGCGTGCATCGCCGTGATAGGGGTTGGAGGTGAGCATGACCGTCTCGCTCATGCCGTAGCGCTCCAAAATCGTGTGGCCAGTGCGCGCGTAAAACTGCTGGTGCGTGTCCACAAGTAGCGGGGCAGATCCACTGATGAACAGGCGCATGTTCTGTGTGCTTTGCTTACTTAAACTCGGCTCCGCCAGCAAGCGCACGTACAGCGTAGGCACACCCATGAAGACCGTGGCGCGCGGCAGTAACTCCACAGCCACGCTCGCATCAAACTTATTCATCCACAGCATTTTTGCGCCGGCCATCAGCGCGCCGTGGATAGCGACAAACAATCCATGCACATGAAAGATCGGCAACGCATGCAACAGTACGTCGCTGGCCGACCAACCCCAATACGCATGCAGCGTTTGCGCGTTGGACAGCATATTGCCGTGCGAGAGCATGGCGCCTTTGCTGCGGCCTGTGGTGCCCGAGGTGTACAGAATCGCGGCCAGATCATCGGCTACGCGCTGCACGGTCTTAAAGCGGTCAGCCATCGCCGCGGCCTGCTCGATCAACGTGCCCTCTGCCGATTCGCCGAGTGTGAACAAATTCTTTGCGCCGCAGCTCTGCGCCAGCGGCACGAACATGGCGCGCTGCGCCGGCGCGCACACAATCACCGCGGGCTGCGCGTTGTCTAGAAAATAGGCCAGCTCTGCGCTTTGATACGCGTTGTTCAGCGGCAGATACACGTAGCCGGCGCGCAGCACCGCTAAATACAGCAGCATATTCTCCACGCTTTTGTCCACCTGCACGGCCACACGCGATCCCGGCCGCAGCTTGAGCGAGGCGAGCAGATTGGCGATCTTGGCGCTGGCGCGATCCAGATCAGCCCAGGTGAAATAGCGACCATCCTGCGTTTCAACCGCGCATGCGCCACTGTCTTTCGGAAACGCCGCTTCAAATGCGGCAAATAAATTGTGATTCATGATCCAGTGAATTTGGGCGCGCGCTTTTCCAAGAATGCGGCAATGCCTTCGCGGTAATCGCGCGAATCGAGAAAGGCGTAAAAATGATTTTGCTCAGGCAACGACAGCGATGAAACCATCGGCGCCAGCGTGCGCGCCATATGCTTTGCGCTGGCCACGGCGAGAGGCGCGGCGCTCGCAAGCCGTGTGGCGAGCATGTTGATCCGCGCGTCAAACTGATCGCTTGGCACAACTTCTTGAACCACTTCTAGGCGCTGCGCCTGCGCGGCATCAATCACATTGCCTTCGAGCAACAACTGCATCGTCGCAGCCTTGCCAAAGGCCGCCATGACGCAGGCCATTTCAAACGGCGCGAGTGGAAAGCCGCGGTAGAGCACCGGCACGCCAAACTGCGCACCCTCCTCGCACACACGCACATCGCAGCAGGCCGCAATCTCCAGCCCGCCACCTACGCAGTGGCCGCGGATGGCGGCAACCACAGGAAACTTGCAGTCGAGCAAAGCCTGCAGCGCAGGGCGGATGATGTCCTCGTGATAGGTTTCGCCTGATTCGCGGTCGTACCGCACCTCTGCAAACTCAGAGATATCTGCGCCAGCGCAAAAATCGTTGCCCGCGCCTGCGATCACCAGCACGCGCACCGACGGGCGGGCGGCGCATACCTGCACAAGCTCGCGCAATTGCCGCCACATCGCCACCGACATCGCGTTTTTGCGGCCGGGCGCGTGCAGCGTCAGCCGCGCAATGCCGTCTTTCTCATCGAACTGGACCTCGCCAGGAATAGCCGCGCCGCACATCAATCGAGCTTTGCTCCAGATGCGCGCGTTACATCGGCCCAGCGCTTGATCTCGCTTTGCAGAAAACTCGCAAATTGTTCCGGCGATGTGGTCACGTTAGTTTCCGATCCTTGCGCAGTCCAGATCTCCTTCAGTTCCAGCGACTGCACTGCCTTGACCACTTCTGCATGCATGCGGTCCAAGATTTCTTTAGGTGTGCCTTTTACGCCCCACAGCGCGTACCAGGTGGCAACTTCATAGTCAGGCATGCCCTGCTCTGCCGCAGTGGGCAAATTGGGAAAGGCTGGCGAGCGCGTTTTCGATGCAACCGCCAATGCCTTGATGCGGCCGCTGCGAATGTGCTGCGCGGATGATCCCAGACCGTCAAACATCACGTCCACCTGCCCGGCCATCAAGTCTGTCAAAGCCGGGCCGGCGCCGCGATACGGAATATGCGTGATGAAGGTTTTGCTTTGAATCTTGAACAGCTCGCCAGCCAGATGGTGCGACGTACCGTTGCCCGCGCTGGCGTAGTTGAGCTTACCCGGCGCCTTGCGCGCCGCATCGACAAAACTGCGCAAATCGTTCGCAGCCACCTTTTGCGGATTGACGACCACAACCTGCGGCGGATTAGCCACCACCGTCAGCGGCACCAGGTCGCGGGTGATGTCATAGTCAAGTTTTGGGTAAAAACTTGGCGCAATCGCGTGATGCACGGCACCGAGAAAAAAGGTGTAGCCATCCGGCGCAGCCTTGGCTGCCGCGCTGGCGCCCACCGTACCACCGGCGCCGCCCTTGTTATCTGTAATCACCTGCCGACCAAGCTGCTTGGATAACTGCGCCGCCAGCGGGCGCGCAAACGCATCGGTACCACCACCGGGCGGAAAAGGCACAATAATCGTGACAGGCTTGGCCGGCCAAGCCTGCGCAAATGCGGCGCCGGGCATTGCAAACGCGAAGGCCGCCAAACAGCGCATCCAGAATGACAAGTGCATGGAATGTCCCCTAATTAAGTTTCATTTGAACTACTGCGAATCATACGGCTTTGGTGGATATGATCCGCCTACGCGTTGTCCCTAAAAAGAGTTCTTACCCGAGGCAGCTGATGAAGGCCATTTTCCGCGCGGTTTTTCACCTGATGTTCGTCCTTTTCAGCGCCCAAGCGCTGGCGCAGAACTTGCCGCCGGGGATCAGCAAAGGCGTCTCGGTTGAAGGCATTGACGAATACCTGCTTGCCAACGGCATGAAAGTGCTGCTGTTTGCCGACCCATCCAAAACTTCTGCCACCGTCAACATCACCTACATGGTGGGCAGCAAGCACGAAAACTATGGCGAGACCGGCATGGCGCATTTGCTGGAGCACCTGGTGTTCAAGGGCACGCCTACGCACCGCAACATTCCGCAGGAGTTTGCCAAACGCGGTATGCGCTGGAATGGCACCACCTATCTTGACCGCACGAATTACTTTGCCAGCTTTCCGGCCGATGACGAGACACTGGAGTTTGCCCTGCGCCTGGAAGCCGACCGCATGATCAATAGCTTCATCGCCCGCGCCGATCTGGATTCTGAAATGACCGTGGTGCGCAACGAGATGGAGCGCGGCGAGAACGATCCCGGCCGTATTCTGATGCAGCGCACGCTGGCCACGGCTTATCTGTGGCACAACTACGGCAACTCCACCATCGGCGCGCGCAGCGATGTAGAAAACGTGAACATCGAGCGCCTGCAAGCGTTTTATCGCACCTACTATCAGCCGGACAATGCCGTGCTGATCGTGGCCGGCAACTTTGATGCTGCCAAGGTGCTGAACTGGGTGAGCAAATATTTTGGCGTCTTACCCAAACCCGCGCGCACGCTGCCGGCCCTCTACACGGCTGAGCCCACGCAGGACGGTGAGCGCACAGTGGTACTACGTCGCGTGGCCGACCAGCAGCGCATGACGGTGCTGTATCACGTACCTGCCATCACGCATGCCGACATACCGGCGTTGAGTCTGTTCAACCAGATGATGGCCAACAGCATTACCGGGCGCTTGCACAAAGCGCTGGTTGAAACGCGCAAAGTCACCGGTGCATTTGGCATGAACGGCTTTTTTCGCGATCCGGGGTATTTGGGTTTTGGCGTCGTCATGCCCACCACTAACGATATGAATCCAGTCAAGACCGAATTGCTGGATTTGATCGAGTCGGCCAGCAAAACACCATTCACGCAAGAAGAATTTGCCCGTGCGCAGCAAGAAACACTGTTGGGATTTGAAAAACTGATGCAATCGCCAGAGCAGGTGGCCATTCTGCTTTCGGAGAGCATTGGTCAGGGCGACTGGCGCATGCTGCTGGTGACGCGCGAGCGCATCCGCAAAACCGCGCTGGCTGATGTGCAGCGCGTCGCCGGCTTGTACTTCAAACCTTCCAACCGCACATTGGGCATGCTGATCCCCAGTGATAAGCCAGACCGCGCAGAAATTGCCGCAGCACCTACCGCAACTGAACTGGCCAATGCCACCACATTCACGCAAACCGTCGCGGCCGGCGAGCGCTTCGACCCCAGCCCGGCGAACCTTGAAGCGCGCGCGGTGCGCAAAACCTTACCCTCCGGAATCAAGTTTGCCGCGTTGCCCAAGCAAAACCGTGGTGATACTGTCAACCTCTCCATCCAACTGCGCTGGGCGCGGCTTGAAGACGTGCATGAGCGCTTGGGGTTCAGCTTTGTCGCGCCGATGCTGTTTGAAGGCACGACCACCCGCAACAAACAGCAAATTCAAGATGCGCTCACGGCGATCAAGAGCAGCGTGTCGATTCAGGGCGGGCCGCAGGGTGCGAGCATCAATATCAGCAGCGAGCGTGCGCATCTGCTGCAGGCGCTGGCGATTGCCGAAGATTTGATCAAAAACCCGGTCTTTGATGCTGCGCCGTTTGAACGCATGAAAGCGCAGCGGCTCACCGCGATTGAGGCGAACCGCCGTGAGCTGGGCACACTGCTGGCCGATCAGCAAATTCCATATCTGAACCAGGCGCGTGAACTCAAGCCCGGAGACCCGCGCTTTGGTTTGACCAATAGTGAGAATGCGCAGCGCCTGCAGCGCCTCACCTTGGCCGATGTGAAAGCCTTTCACCGCGACTTTTGGGGCGCGCGCGACGTGAGTGCCGCGGCAGTGGGTGGCGTGCCACCGGGCCTGGAAGCGGCGCTTGAGAACATGCTGGGCAACTTCAAGCGTGACGTGCCGCAATACGTGCGCTTTACCGCTAAACATATTGATATCCCCGGCAAGCGCTTTGACGCGCAGGCCGCAGACAAAGCCAATGCACTGCTGGATGTAGACAGCTACTTTGCCCTGAATCAGAATGATCCCGCGTATTTTCCGCTGCTGGTGGCCAACCGCATGTTTGGCGGCGGGCAGCTGGACAACCGGCTGGGCGTGCGCGTGCGGCAAAAAGAAGGCCTGTCCTACGGCATCAGCTCGCGCGTGAGCGTGAGCTATTGGGACAACCGCGCAAGCTTTGGCATCTCCGGCACGTTTGCGCCGGAGAACCGCGACCGCATCATTGCTGCCGTCATGGAAGAGGTGGAGCGCGCGCGCCGTGACGGCTTCACGCAAGCCGAGCTGGATTCCGCCAAGGCCGCGCTGCTGGCTGGGTGGCGCCAGGCGCGCAATAACGACAGCAATATTGCCGGCAACCTGTTGTGGCAACTTGAAACCGGTAAAAACTTCGCCGAACTATCTGAGAACGAAGCAAAGCTCGCTGCGGTCACGTTAGATTCTGCCAACACCGCGTTTCGCAGCACGATTGATCCGGCGCGCTTGCTACTGGGCCTCGCCGGCGATTTTGCCAAGGTTGCGAGTAGCGACAAGAAGCCTTGACGCAATATTGATGCGGTCTTTGGAGCATTTTTGCCTCAGAACCCGCGCCGATATTGCGTATTGCCGTCCATAACTTCGCTACAGTCACACAATCTGGGGATTTCACCCACCGTCACACAACTGACATCGCTATGTCACCGATTCGTCATCGGCAACGGCAACACTGCGCGTCGTTGCTGCGCCAATTGCAGCATTGACAACGGAGCTGCCTGAATATGAAACGCGATGCACTGCCCTCTCCAGTGAGTCACGATGACGAAGAAGTCACAAACTTCTCCAACAACCCCACGTTTGAATCTGTCCTGAATACGCGCTTAACGCGCCGCCGCGCCATGTTTGGCGGCGCACACGCCACCGCGCTCAGCGTGATCGTCGCCGCCACCGGTAGGCGGCCCAACGCCCACACCCACGCCTACCCCCACACCTACGCCGAGCCCAACGCCCACGCCTATGGCGCTGAACTTTACCGCCGTGGCCAAAGGGCTTGCAGATATGGTTGTAGTGCCTGATGGCTACACCGTCAGTGTTCTTTATCGTTTAGGCGACCCAATCGCAGCAGATGTACCCGCCTACAAAAACGACGGTACAGACGCCGCGGATACCTACGACCGCCGCGCCGGCGATCACCATGACGGCATGCACTACTTTGGCATGAATGCCGCTGGTGCGTACGACGTTAAATCGTCAACGCGCGCGCTTCTGGCGATGAACCATGAAGCGATTACGCCACTGTTCCTGCACCCCGCCGGGCCGACGATTACCGGCACCGGAGCCGCCGCTGTACGCACCGTCGCCGACGAAATACTCAAAGAGTTTTACGTGCATGGCGTGAGCGTGATTGAGATTAACCGCGACACCGCTGGCAAGTGGAGCTACAAGCAAGACTCCACCTTCAACCGCCGCGTGCACACATTGACAGAAATGACGCTGTCTGGCCCTGCCGCCAAGACACCGTTCATGATCACCAAGTATTCGCCCGATGGCAGCAAAACCCGCGGCACCCTCAACAATTGCGCCCACGGGTACACGCCCTGGGGCACTTACCTCACCTGCGAAGAAAACTGGGCCGGCTACTTCCGCCGGATTGAGGCAACCGATAACCCCAAACGCACGCCTAAAGAAGTCGCCTCCTTCACCCGCTACGGTGTGCGCGGCAACGGCCGCGAGCTGTGGGCCACCTTTGCGCCGGACACGCCGGACAATCTGTATGGCCGCTGGAATGCAGAACTGATTGGCGCTTCTACCGACGGCAGCGACGACTATCGCAACGGCCCCAACACCTATGGCTGGGTGGTGGAGATTGATCCATTCAACGTTACGTCCACACCCAAGAAGCGCACCGCGCTGGGCCGCTTTGCGCATGAAGGCGCATGGCTTGGCCCAGTGGTCGCAGGCAAGCCGCTCGTATGGTACATGGGCTGCGATTCGCGCGGCGAATACATCTACAAATTCGTTTCCAAGGAGCTGTGGAACCCGGCCGATGCTACCGGAGGCCTTGCAGCAGGCGACAAGTACATGGACGAAGGCAAGCTCTATGTAGCCAAGTTCAATGCAGACGGGACCGGCCAGTGGATTGAACTGACTTTCGGTCAGGGCAACATCACTGCCACCAACGCTGCATACGCCTTTACAAATCAAGCCGATGTTGTGATCAACGCCCGCCTTGCCGCAGACGCAGCCGGCGCCACCAAAATGGACCGGCCGGAATGGGGCGCCGTCAATCCCAAAAATGGCGAGGTCTATATGACCCTGACCAACAACAGCCAGCGTACCTTAGCCACGGCTGATGCCGCCAATCCGCGCGTGTACAACGATCCCCGCACGCCGACCGGGGCCGCGCAGGTCGGCAACCCCAACGGCCATATCATTCGCTGGGCGGAAAACGGTGCTGATGTGGCAGCTACCGCGTTCAAATGGGACGTGTTCCTGTTTGGCTCGCGCGCGGGTTCCGACCCTGCCAACATCAACCTGTCTAAGCTCACAGGGGAAAATGATTTCTCCAGCCCTGACGGTTTGTGGTTCTCGCAAGCCAATCCAGGCCTGCTGTGGATTCAGACCGATGACGGCGCCTATACGGATGTGTCTAACTGCATGCTGCTGGCCGCAATTCCCGGCACAGTGGGTGATGGTGCCAAAACCACCGTGGCCGCAACAGACGGCATGATGACCAAAAACGTCGATACCTATGTAGGCAAACCCCTGGGCGATGCAAACCTGAAGCGCTTTATGGTCTGCCCCAAAGACGCCGAGATCACCGGCATTGATGAGTCACCCGATGGCACCGCCATCTTCGTGAACATGCAACACCCCGGCGAAGACACGGCTCGGGCAGACTTTCTCACCGGCAAATTCACCAGCAACTGGCCGGATGGCGGCACGTCGCGTCCACGCACGGCCACCATTGTGGTGACCAAAAATGGCGGTGGAAAAATAGCGGTGTAAGTTTTTGTTGTATCGCCCTGCAACCCGTGGCCTTTGCCACGGGTTTTTTCTATGGGCGAGGTTCATCGTAGCGTCATGCTGAGCCTTTAAGTTGGGGGCTAATCGGAGGTCGGCCTGTTCCCCTACTTGCCGTTTGTCTCCCACGATGCTTCCGATTTTTTTGCCCCAGCCGGTCCTCCAGCCCGCTGGGGCTTTTTCTTTACCGCTATGCTTGCAAAATACCCTGCGCAGCAGGCTATTCGCTCAGCTCAATTCATACATCCCTTACCCGTCCATGCAGAACGGCACTTTGCTCGCAGCAATTGACCTTGGCTCTAACAGTTGCCGGCTAGAGGTTGGCCGGTTTGAAGGCGGGCAACTGATCCGTGTGGACTACCTGAAGGAAATGGTGCGCCTGGGCGGCGGGCTGGACCGTGAGCTGGTGCTTTCAGAAAGCGCGATGCAGCGCGCGCTGGATTGCCTGGCGCGGTTTGGCGAGCGCGTGCGCGGGTTTGCGCCCGAACAAGTGCGCGCGGTGGCCACGCAGACGCTGCGCGAAGCCAAGAACAAAGAAGAGTTTCTTAAACGCGCCACCAAGGCACTGGGCTTTCCGGTCGAGGTGATTGCAGGCCGTGAAGAGGCGCGCCTGATTTACAGCGGCGTATCGCATCTGCTGCCCGAGTCGCGCGAGCGGCGCTTGGTGGTGGATATTGGCGGACGCTCCACCGAGCTGATTCTGGGCAAAAAGCTTGACCCGGAGAAGGCCGAGTCTTTCAAAGTCGGCAGCGTCAGTGTGTCGATGCGTTTTTTTCCGGAAGGCGTGTTTACCGAAAAAGTGTTCGACAACGCGGTGATTGCCGCGCAGGCTGAGTTTGAAGAAGCGCAGGATGCCTTTCAAGCCACGCATTGGGACACCGCCTACGGCTCATCTGGCACGATTGGCGCGACCGCGGAAATTCTGCGCGTCAACGGCGTCACCGGCGGTGAGATTACCCCAGAAGGCTTGGCTTGGTGCCGCGACCAGTTGCTGCGGGCGGGCAATGCAAGCCGGCTCAAGCTTGAAGGACTCAAAGAAGACCGCAAGCCAGTGATTGGCGGCGGCCTGGCGGTACTCACCGCCGTGTTTGGCACCTTTGGCGTAGAGCAAATGCATGCGGCCGACGGCGCGCTGCGCCAAGGTGTGCTGTTTGACCTGCTGGGCCGGCGTGAGGAGCGTACCGACATTCGCGGCCAGACCATCGAGCGGCTGCAGCAGCGCTTTAGCGTGGATAAAGCGCAAGCGCATCGGGTCGAGGCCACCGCGCTGCTGCTGTACGGCCAGATGGCAAGCAACGCCGATGACGAAGACCGCCGCATGCTCACCTGGGCCTGCGCGCTGCACGAACTGGGCATGGCGGTATCGCACAGCGAATATCACAAGCACGGCGCTTATATCATCGCCAACGCAGATGCGGCTGGCTTTTCTCAGCCGCAGTCTGCCTGGCTGAGCGATCTGGTGATGGGCCATCGCGGCGGGCTGCGCAAAGTGGAACATCGTTTAAGCGACAGCGCGTTTGTGGCGCAACTGCTCAGCCTGCGCATTGCCGCGCTGCTCGCCCACGCGCGCCGCACGCCGGAGAAAAAAGCCGTTTCGCTGGCGCACCAAGGCACAAGCTTTTCATTAACGGTTGATCCCCACTGGGCCAAGCATCATCCGCAGTCGATCTATCTGCTCAACGAAGAGTCTGAAGCGTGGCGCAAGACGGGGTGGAAGGTCAATATTCACTAGGCAGTACGCAATATCCATGAGGGTTTTGAGGCATTTTTGGCCCGAAACCCGCATGGATATTGCGTAGAAGCCCTTCAAATCGGGTTTACAGCAGATCTGGAGACTGCACCGCAATCAGCGTGTTCTGCGGCTCGTGGCCGCGCACGCGCTGCCTGATCCACCACACCGCGCCTTTTTTGATCGACCATGGCAGCGGCGCGCCGCCAACCAGCCACGCCGCCGCTTCGCCCAGCGCGGGCTGATGGCCAATCACCAGCACGGGATGCCGGCTTTCTGGCCATTCCGCCGCGGCCAGAATGTCTGATGCACCGCGCTCTGGCGCAATCTGTTGCACGGTTTTGCACTTGCGGCCCAGTGCGATCAGCGCCGCTGCAGTCTGCTGCGCGCGCTTGGCCGGGCTGGCAAGAATGCGCGCGCCGGCAGGCAGCCGCTGATCCAGCCACTGCGCCATGCGCTGCGCCTGCCGCTCGCCCTTTGCAGTGAGTGCGCGGTCCATATCGGTGCCAGAAGCATCAAACTCTTCTGCTTCGGCGTGCCGCCACAAGATCAAATCCATGCCCGCCCTTACGCGCCGTAGCGGCGCATCAAAGCGGCTTGCACAGATGCGCTGGCATCATGCTTTTTGTCGCTACCCTTGGGGTCATGCGCGATAGCGACATAGCTGCCGTCTGCGTTTTGCCGCCATGCGTCGTGGCGATCGTGCAAGTAAGCCGTCAAAGCTTCATCAAGAATGCGCTGGCGCAGCGCCGGATCGCGCACCGGCCACGCAACCTCGATCCTGCGGAACATATTGCGGCCCATCCAGTCGGCGCTGGAAAGATACAGCTCTTCATCATCGCCGGCGCGAAAGTAAAACACGCGGTGATGCTCCAAAAACCGCCCGACGATGGAGCGCACGCGAATATTGTCGGTGAGGCCTTTGATACCCGGCGGCAAAATGCAGGCGCCGCGCACGATCAAATCAATCTTCACACCGGCCTGGCCGGCATCGATCAGCGTTTCGATCAGCGATTCATCCACCAGCGCATTCATCTTGGCCACAATGCGCGCCGGCTTGCCCTGCTTGGCGGCGTCGCGCGTGGCAAGAATCCACTCCACCATTTTCTTGTGCAGATGAAACGGCGCAACTAGCAGGCGTTTGGTGGGGCTGAGTTTGGTCTGGCTGGCTAGATGCGTAAACACATGCTCGGCGTCTTGCGCCATATCCGGGTCTGCGGTGAACATGCCAAAGTCGGTGTACAGCTGAGCGGTACGCGGGTTGTAGTTGCCGGTGGACAGGTGCAGGTAACGCACGAGATGCGTACCGCCTTTGGATGGTTTGGCCGCTTCTGCACGCGTGATCAGCAGCATCTTGGCGTGCGTCTTGAGGCCAACCACGCCATACACCACCTGCGCGCCCACAGCCTCAAGCTGCTCGGCCCAGTTGATGTTGGCCTCTTCGTCAAAGCGTGCCTTCAGTTCCACCACCACCGTCACTTCTTTACCGCGGCGGGCCGCTTCAAGCAGCAGATTCATCAGCACCGAGTCAGACCCGGTGCGATAGATAGTTTGCTTGATCGCAAGCACCTTGGGATCAGCCACCGCTTCGCGCAGAAAGGCGATTACGGGTTCAAATGACTCAAACGGATGGTGCAGCAAAATATCGCCTTGCTTGAGCTGATCAAACATCGACAGCTGGCTCGACAGGCGCTTAGGCCAGCCCGGCGCAAACGGCGCAAAGCGCAAGCGCTGATCGGCCGCTGTCCCTTTGCTAGTGTCAATCATATCGATCAATGCATTGAGCCGCACAAGATTCACCGGCCCATGCACGCGGAACAGCGCCTCAATCGGCAGATTGAATTGCTTGAGCAGAAATGTGGACAGTTCGTTGGGGCAGTTGGACGCAACCTCCAGCCGCACCGCGTTGCCAAAGTTACGCTGCGTGAGGCCGGAGCGCAGGGCTTGGCGCAGATTAACGACTTCTTGCTCATCGACCCACAAATCAGAATCGCGCGTCACCCTGAACTGCGAAAAACCCGTGACTTCGCGCCCTGGAAACAAATCAGGCAGATGCGCGCGGATCACGCTGGAGAGCAGGACAAACACACGTTTTCCGTTCGATACATCTGGCGGCAGCAAAATTACGCGCGGCAGCACGCGCGGCACTTTGACAATGGCAATCGCGTTGTTGCGCCCGAACGCGTCCTTGCCGGAGAGCCGCACAATGATGTTGAGCGACTTGTTGGCCACCTGCGGGAAAGGATGCGCCGGATCAAGCCCCACCGGTACCAGCAGCGGGCGTACGTCGCGCTCAAAAAACTCTGTGACCCACTCGCGCTGCTTTTTGCTGCGCTCGTCATGATGCAGCACTTGAATGCCATGCTTATTTAGCGCCGGAATCAGCGTGTCGTTGTACAGCGAATACTGCTGCTGCACGATGTCATGCGCATCTGCCGACAGGTCTCGATAGTCTTGCAACGACACCCCGGGTACGCCCACCTTACCGTGGTGCTGCGACAAGTACGGTGCGACGCGGATTTCAAAAAACTCATCCAGAATGGATGAAACGATGCATAGATAGCGCAAGCGCTCCAGCAACGGCACGTCCTGACGTGATACCTGCGCCAACACGCGGCGGTTAAAGGCCAGAATGGCGCGTTCTCGGTTGAGCAACTGCACGGGTGTATTTGTTGTCATTTCCCGTAGATTATGACGGTTTGATGACGTTTCAATGACAGTGGTGGTTCAGTGCCCAAGTTGCGCAGTCTGATCATGCGGTATGTCCAGCATTGCTGCACTTGCTGCGCTCGTACACGGCACTAGATAAGCGGCAAAGGAGCTTGCTGCAACATCCCAACTAAAACTAAGTGCACGCTGCCGCGCGGCGTCGCGGCTGCACTGCAGCGCACGCTCACTGGCCACGCGCAGGTCTTCGTGCATCACACCGGCCGCCGAGTTTCCCACGACTTCAAGCGCGCCTTCCACCGGGTAGGCAGCCACCGGCGTGCCACAGGCCATCGCCTCCAGCATCACCAGGCCAAAGGTATCGGACTTGCTGGGAAACACAAACACGTCGGCACTGCTGTACACCTGCGCCAGATCATCGCGCGGCAGCACGCCAAGCCAGTGCACGTCGGGATACTGCTGCTTAAGCCGGCCCAGCACCGGGCCAACGCCGCACACGACTTTTGATCCCGGCAGGTCCATCGACAGAAATGCATCGATATTCTTTTCGTACGAAACCCGGCCCACGAACAACTGGATCGGCCGCGCCAGATGCCACAAACGGTCACGCTTGCGCTCTTGAAAGATCTGCGTATCCACGCCATGCGTCCAAGCGCGTAGATTTTTGAACCCGCGCGCTTCCAGAAGCTGCAACATACTCTTGCTGGGCACCATCACGCCGGAGGATGGTGCGTGAAAATGCTTGAACAGCGCGTAGCCGGCCCCGAGCGGAATCTTCACCGCGGCATGCAGAATTTCTGGAAAGCGCGTGTGAAACGCGGTCGTAAAAGCCCAGCGGCACTTCATGCAGTGGCTACGCGCGGCCCAGCCCAGCGGCCCCTCGGTCGCAATATGCACCGCGTCAGGAGCAAACTCATCCAGCATGCGGCGCACACCGGCGCGCGCACCCATTGCCAGCGCAATTTCAGGGTAGCCTGGGCATGGCCGGGTCTTGAACAGCCCTGGATGAATGACGTGTATCTCAAAACCGCGCTGCTTCAGCACTGTGACCAGTTCCGCCAGCGTGGTCACCACGCCATTGACCTGCGGCAGCCACGCATCTGAGACCAGTGCCAAACGGATCACACGTTCACCAGCTCTTCCTCCGGCGCACGCAGTGCTTTGCGTGGCGCGCGCGGCAGATGCTTTGCTGCGAGCTGGTCGCTGAAATCCACCAGCTCAAGCCGCCCGTCCATGTGCTCGACCAGCGCTGTCAGGCTTTCCACCCAGTCGCCATCGTTGCAGTACAGAATGCCATCGATGTCACGCATCTCGGCGCGGTGAATATGGCCGCACACCACGCCATCCACACCTCTGCGCGCCGCCTCTTGCGCAACTGCCTGCTCAAAGTCGATCACATAGCTGACTGCGCGCTTGACCTTATGTTTGAGGAACTGCGACAGCGACCAATACGGCAAGCCCAGCCGTGCGCGCAATGAATTGAACTGCCGGTTCAGTTTCAGCGTGAACTCGTACAGATTGTCGCCCACGTAGGCAAGCCATTTGGCGCACTGAATCACGCCGTCGAACAGATCGCCATGCGTGAGCCACAGCCGCTTGCCGTCCGCGGTGACATGCACGTGGTCTTCAACCACGATCACGCCGCCAAACGCGTGGCCGAGATACTTGCGCGCAAATTCATCGTGGTTGCCGGGCACAAACACTACGCGGCAACCCTTGCGCGCCTTGCGCAGAATTTTTTGCACCACGTCGTTGTGCGCCTGCGGCCAATGCCAGCGACGCTTGAGCTGCCAGCCGTCAATCACATCGCCCAGCAGGTAGAGATAGTCAGACTGATAGTGTTTCAGGAAAGATAGCAGATGCTCGGCTTGACAACCGGGCGTGCCAAGATGAATGTCCGAAATAAAGATTGAGCGCACGCGGTGTGCGCTGCCGGCATCGCCGTCATCCGCGCCGTCCTGTGCGAACGGCCAGTCCTGCGCCGGATTGAGCGCAGGAGCAAATTCAGGGACAACGTTACGGGTAAAGGTTTTGCGCATGCAACCATCTTGCGCAATCTGTGTGACATTGTTGCTTAACTTGCGTGACAGTTTGGTGAACTACAACGCCGCTTTATGGTTTTGCCGGCGCTTGTTTATAAGACCACCACAGCACTGCGCCGCCGATCAGAATCATCGGAATAGACAACCACTGACCCATCGATAGATTCAGCGCCAGCAAGCCCAAGAAGTTGTCTGGCTCGCGCGCAAACTCGGCGATGAAGCGGCATATTCCGTAGCCCAGCGTAAATGCCGCCGCAACTGCACCGCGCGGCCGCGGCTTGCTGGAAAAAATCCAGATCACGATAAACAGCAGCACCCCTTCCAGCGCGAACTGGTACAGCTGCGATGGGTGGCGCGCAATGTTGTCCCGCGCCTGAGGAAAGATCATGGCCCACGGCGCTGCCGGGTCAGTCGCCCTACCCCACAGCTCGCCGTTGATGAAGTTACCCATGCGGCCAGCAGCCAGCCCGGTAGGCACCAAGGGCGCGACAAAATCCATCACAGTCAAAAAGTGAAGCTTGCGCATGCGTCCATAGAGCCACATGGCAAAAATCACGCCGAGCAGGCCGCCATGAAAGCTCATGCCGCCCTGCCAGATATAAAACGCCTCCAGCGGATGCTGCAAGTAGTAAGCCGGTTTGTAAAACAGCACATAGCCCAGCCGCCCGCCCAAAATCACGCCCAGCGCGCCGTAAAACAGGATGTCGTCCAGCGCTTGCGTTGTGAACCCAGCTTGCTTGAGCCGCAGCCGGCCCAGCAGATAAAACAGCGCAAAGGCAATCACATACATCAAGCCGTACCAGCGCACGGCGACCGGGCCGATGGCAAAAGCAATCGGATCGAAATTGGGGTGGACCATCGGCATGGGAAACGCTTCCAGTTTTGTTTGGCAACACTTTACCGCGCCCGCCCGCCCCCAGCCGCAAATGGTCTGCCGCGCCGCCAGATACGGTGCGCGCGCGGCACCAACTTACAATTGCGAGCAACGAAAGGGGACTCTATGCCGCACAACAACCGCTCCAAAGCCGTGACCCAGGGCGTGCAGCGCTCGGCCAACCGCGCGATGTACTACGCGATGGGCTACAAAAAAGAAGACTTTGACAAGCCGATGATCGGCGTGGCCAACGGCCATTCCACGATTACGCCCTGCAACGCTGGCCTGCAAAAACTCGCGGACGCAGCGATTGAAGCGATTCAGTCCTCTGGCGCCAACGCGCAGGTGTTTGGCACACCGACAATTTCAGATGGCATCGGCATGGGCACCGAGGGTATGAAGTATTCACTCGTCAGCCGCGAAGTGATTGCGGACTCGATTGAAACCTGCGTGATGGGCCAGTGGATGGACGGCGTAGTGGTGATTGGCGGCTGCGACAAAAACATGCCCGGCGGCATGATGGCACTGGCGCGCACCAATGTGCCAGGCATCTATGTGTACGGCGGCACGGTCAAACCTGGCAATTACAAAGGCCAAGACCTCACGATTGTGAGTGCGTTTGAAGCCGTCGGCCAGTTCACCATGGGCAAGATGAGCCAGGAGGACTTTGAGCAGATTGAGCAGCGCTGCATTCCCGGCAGCGGTTCCTGCGGCGGCATGTACACCGCCAACACGATGAGCTCGAGCTTTGAAGCGCTGGGTATGAGCTTGCTCTATTCCAGCACGCAGGCCAACCCGGACAATGAAAAAACCGTCTCCACCGCAGAAGCCGCGCGCGTGCTGGTCGAAGCGGTGAAGAACAACTTAAAGCCGCGCGACATCATCACCAAAAAGTCGATTGAAAACGCCGTGGCCTGCATCATGGCCACCGGCGGTTCTACCAACGCCGTGCTGCACTTTCTTGCCATCGCCCACGCCGCAGAAGTCGAGTGGACCATCGACGATTTTGAGCGCATGCGCAAGAAAGTGCCAGTGATCTGCGACTTGAAGCCCTCTGGCAGATATGTAGCCACCGATCTGCACAAAGCCGGCGGCATTCCGCAAGTGCTGAAGATTTTGCTCAAAGCCGGACTGTTGCATGGCGATGCCATGACCATCACCGGCAAAACAATGGCTGAAGAACTAGCGCATGTGCCAGATGTGCCGCGCGCCGATCAAGACGTGATCCGCCCGATCGACAAGCCCATGTACGCGCAGGGTCATCTGGCGATTCTCAAGGGCAATCTTTCGCCCGAAGGCTGCGTGGCCAAAATCACCGGACTGAAAAACCCGTCCATCACCGGCAAAGCGCGCGTGTTTGATTCTGAAGACGATGCGATGGCCGCGATCATGGCGCAAAAAATCACGCATGGCGACGTGGTGGTGATCCGCTATGAAGGCCCTAAAGGCGGTCCAGGCATGCGTGAAATGCTCTCGCCAACGTCTGCATTGATCGGCCAAGGTCTTGGCGAAACCACAGGCTTGATCACCGACGGGCGCTTTTCCGGCGGAACGTGGGGCATGGTGGTTGGCCACGTCGCACCCGAGGCGTTTGTGGGCGGGCCGATTGCACTGATTGAAGAAGGCGATTCGATCACGATTGACGCCCACACCCTGCTGCTGCAACTGAATGTGAGCGACGAAGAATTCGCGCGCCGCAAAGCCGCCTGGAAACCGCGGCCGCCGCGCTACACCCGCGGTGTGCTTGCCAAATTTGCCAAGCTGACATCGACTGCTTCACAAGGCGCTGTGACTGACAAAGGGCTTTGAGTCGATGTATTGAAGCGCCTCTACGCAATATCCATGGTGAACGCGGGGTTTCGGCAGGTACTGCCTGCCGCCGCGTGAACGGCGAGCGCTTGCAAGCGCGAGCTCCCCGCGCACAAGCAAGTATTTGCGCGCTTTTTCAAGCATTTTTGGCTGAAAAGGCGCATGGATATTGCGTAGACAGCTTTGAAACGCGAATTTCCAATGAAAAAGCCGCTCAAACGAGCGGCTTTTTTTGCAGCAGCGCAGCTTACTTTTGCGCCATCACCCAAGCGGCGAGCGTCTTGGCTTCTGCTTCAGTCACTTGTGGGTTGGCAGGCATGGGAATCTGGCCCCAGGCGCCTACGCCACCCGCGCGGATTTTGCCGGCCAGCTTGTTCACCGCGTCTTTGTCGCTGCCGTATTTGGCGGCAACTTCTTTGTAGGACGGGCCGATTAGCTTTTTATCAACAGCGTGACAAGCCATGCAGTTTTTGGCTTTGGCCAAATCTGCGTTGGCAGATGCGTTAAAACCAGCAGCAAACAGACCCACAAAACTGAGGGCGACTGCGATCTTTTTCATACAGGTTGGCTCCTAGGTGTACCCAATCTATGGCATTAACGGCCAGTTTAGCAAGCGGGTTGACGGTGTCGGCGCTAAGCTAGGTGTGATGCAAATTATTTAACAGTTTGCAGCTAAATCCTCACCTACACTTGCTTTTAGCAATTGCTGGAGTGTTTGATGCCTTTAGTTTGGATTGGTGGGTTGCTGGTGCTGCTGAAGTATTTTGAGATCGGCCCGTTCGCAACCGTGTCTTGGTGGTGGATTCTGGTGCCGCTGGGATTGGCGCTGCTGTTTTTTGAGGTGATCGAGCCGATGTTTGGGCTGGACAAGAAAAAAACGCACGATCAACTTGAAGCAGCAAAACAAGAGCGCCTGAAAAAGCAGCTGGAGCGTGATCGCGCGCGCCGCTAGTTTTTCACGTTCGGCTACCGAATAAAAAAGGGTGCCTCGCGGCACCCTTTTCTTTTGCAAGTCTAACTGAATTAGTTCAGCGCGACTTTCTTGCCAGCCTTGTAGGTGTACAGCGTCATGGCTGGGTTCTTGATTTCGCCAATCGAATCAAAGGCGATCTTTGCGGTAACGCCTTGGAATTCCATCTTGGCCAGCTCGGCACGGATCTTGGCAGGCTCAGCAGAACCGGCTTTCTTCACGGCCTCAGCAATCATCATGACTGCGTCATAAACGTACGGCGAGTACACCTGGAATTGCTTAGGGAACTTGGCGTCATAGCGCTCTTTCCACTTGGTGCCGCTGGGCATTTTTGCCAGCGATGCGCCACCTTCAGCACACACCACGGTGTCATTTACAGCGTCGCCACCCAGTTCAGCCAGCTTGTCGGTGCAGATGCCATCGCCGCCCATGAACTTGGCGTTGATGCCCAGTGCTTTCATTTGTTTGAGCATTGGGCCGGCTTGTGGGTCCATACCGCCAAAGAACACCACGTCAGGATTCATGCCTTTGATCTTGGTCAGAATCGCGTTGAAGTCGGTAGCCTTGTCGTTGGTGAATTCGCGCGCCACAACTTTCATCCCGTTGGACTCAGCGGTCTTCACAAACACGTCGGCCACACCTTGACCGTAGGCTGAACGGTCGTCGATCACAGCGACGTTCTTGGCTTTCACAGCCTTTTGCGCGTACAGCGCCAGGCCAGCGCCCAATGCATTGTCATTGGCCAGGATGCGGAAGAAGGTGTTGAAACCTTGCTGTGCAATCTTGGGGTTGGTGGCCGAAGGCGTGATTTGCGGAATGCCTGCGTCGTTGTAAATCTTGGATGCGGGCAGCGTGGTGCCGGAGTTCAGGTGGCCCACAACAGCGGCGACTTTGGCGTCCACCAGCTTTTGCGCGGCGGCGGTGCCTTGCTTGGGATCGGCTGCGTCGTCTTCAGCTTGCAGCTGGAACACCACTTTTTTACCGCCGATAGTCATTGGCTTGGCGTTGAGATCTTCGATCGCCATCTTGGCGCCGTTCTCATTGTCCTTACCGTAGTGAGCTTGCGGGCCAGAAATTGGAGCAACGTGGCCAATCTTTACGACCATGTCTTGCGCGCTTGCAGCAGCAACAAAACCGCTAGCCAACGCCAATGCGATTGCAGTCTTTTTCAACACTGTGATTCCTCCAGAAAAGGTATATGTGCGAGGCATTCTCAGCGACGCCTGCGCAACCGGCGGACGATACCTGAATTGCCTACCAGCGTCTAACGTTTGGTTACACCAACTTCGCTCACTAGTACTTTCCCGTATTCGCGTTGGTGTTGCTATCCGTGCGCAACGATTGCAAACGCTTGCGCAAGATCGGCGATCAGATCGTCCACATGCTCAAGCCCGATATTCAGGCGGATCAGCTGCTGATCCGCCGGCCATGGCGGCAGCGTGCGGGTCTTGGCGGGGTGCAGATGCAGCGCCAGGCTGGCCGTACCGCCCCAGCTTGCACCAATGCCAAATAGTTGCAGTGCATCAATCAACCGATCTGCCTGCTGCGCGCTGATGCCAGGCGCGAGCACGAACGAAAACACGCTGGATGCGCCAGTAAAGTCGCGCCGCCAAATGTCGTGCCCCGGACAATCTGGCAAGGCTGGGTGCAGGACGCGCGCCACTTCCGGCCGGGTTTTGAGCCACTGAGCAATGGCGAGTGTTGTGCGCTGCAAATGTTCCAGGCGCAGCAGCATGGTTTGCATGCCGCGCAGCACCAGAAAGCAGTCATCGCCCGCCACAGAAACGCCCAGGCTCTCGCGCGTGGCGCGCACCTGCTGCGCAAGCGCATCCGTGTTGCTGCTGACCGAGCCCATCACCAGATCGCCATGGCCGCCGTGGTACTTGGTCAGCGCTTGCACCGACACATCTGCACCCAGCGCCAACGCTTTGAAGTACACGCCACCGCTATACGTGTTGTCCACCGCCACCTTGGCACCGCGCGCGTGGGCGATGGCGGCAATCGCCGGCAAATCGCTCACTTCAAACGTGACCGAACCCGGTGTCTCGACCCATACCAGTTTTGTGTTGGGCTGAAACAAGCCCGGCAGCGCCGCCAAATCCAGCGGGTTGTAGAAGCTGGCTTCGATCCCCATGCGCTTGCAAAAGCCGCGCGCAAAGTTGCGGCTGGGGTCATACACATTGTCCGGCACTAGCACGTGATCGCCGGCAGACAGCAGCGCCAGATACACGAGCGTCACCGCACCGAGACCGCTGGGCGCCAGACACGTGTCCACCCCGCCTTCCACGCGCGTGATTTGCTGTTCCAGCAGCACAGTGGTGGGTGTGCCGATGGTGCCGTAGACCCAGGCGCGCTCGCCCTCATGCCGCTTGGTGAAGGCGGCAGAATCTTCAAACAGTACGGTGGATACGCGGTGCACCGGCGAAGAAAGCCCGTGAAATTTCTCGGCGGGCGTGCCCCGCAGCTTGGCGTGAATCAGTTGTGTTTCGGGGTGATGCGCAGGCTTCTTGCTGTCCAAACGATGGCTCCGGCGGTAATGGTGGATGCGGCGGCAAACGAATTGATCTAGGTTCGCACCTTAACCGCTCAAGGCCCCTGCTGTGAAGCCTGCACCTTGCATTTCCCCGGTACAGTAGCGCCTGATTCCACGTGTTCGCATGCCTGCCATGGCCGAAATCAAGCTCGATAAGATCGACCGCAAACTGCTTAACCTGCTGCAGACCGACAATCAGCGCTCGACCAAAGCTCTGGCCGACGCCGTGCATGTCAGCCAGCCCACGCTGCTGCGGCGCATCCGCACACTGCGCGAGCTGGGCGTGATTGCGCAAGACGTGAGTGTGATTGATCCGCTGCTGCTGGGCTACGGCATGTTCGCGTTTATCGACATCAGCCTGCACGACCAAAGCGAAGAAGCCGCCGATGCATTTGAAAAGCGCATCCTGGCCGAGCCAGAAGTACTGCAGTGCTACTTTGTGACCGGCGCGTTTGATTTTTTTATGGTGCTGCACGTGGCCAACATGGAGGCGTACTACCAGTTCATCCGCCGCGTGCTCTCCGGCAGCGGCAACGTGCGCCACTATGAAAGCCGCTTTCCCCTCAAGCGCAACAAGTTCACGACCACCATCGCCTTTGACGAGCGTGCGGCAGAAGTCACGCTGCGCAAACCGCCCAAACGGCCCAGGGTTAGATAGCACATACGCAATATCCATGCGGATTTTGAGCCATTTTTGCCTGGAAAATCGCATGGATATTGCGTAAGCCTTCTATGAACTCCACTGTTCTTGTTCAATTCAAGCATCAATAAAGGATGATCGGTATGAGTACCCATTTGTTCAAAATCATCGCGGCCGCGCTCGTCGCCGCTGGCATCGCTGTGGCGGGCTTTGCGGTCGGCCAGGGGCTGGAGCGCTTTCGCAAAGCCGATCGCACCATCACCGTCAAAGGCCTCGCCGAGCAAGCCGTGCAAAGCGATTTTGCGATCTGGACACTCGCCTTTCGCCGCGCCGGCAATGACTTTGCCTCGGTGCAGCAGGCGCTCGCCGCCGACCGAGACCGCGTCAGTGCGTTTTTGAAGGCGCGCGGTTTTACTGATGAAGAAGTCGAGGTGCGGCCGCTGCAGGTGCAAGACCTGTTTGCCCGCGAGTACGCGCAAGGCGGGCAGCCGCTGCGCTTTAACGGCAGCGGGCAGATTCTGGTGAAGTCCGCGCGCGTGGCCGAAGTGGAGAAGGCGGCGCGCGCGGTGGATCCACTCATCCAAGCCGGCGTGCAGTTAAGCGGTGAGAACGACGGCATGCGCGGGCCGCGTTACCAGCTGCGCGCGTTCAATGAAGCCAAGGCGCCGCTGCTCTCAGCTGCCACCCGCAACGCGCGCGAGCAGGCCGAGAAATTTGCGGCAGACGCGGGCGCCACGCTGGGCGCGCTCAAAAGCGCCAATCAAGGTGTGATCCGCATCACCGGCGACGATGGCAGCGACATGGACGACGGCAGCGCGCGTACCAAGCGGCTGCGTGTGGTGAGCACGTTTGAATATGAGCTGCGCTGAGCACTGTAAATAAGCGCTTTTCACTGCTGTTTTAGAGGCATATACGCAATATCCATGCGGTTTTTCAAGCATTTTTGCCTGGAAAGGCCCGTGGATATTGCGTACAGCAGTTTGAATACTGCCTAAAAACGCTCCGTATCGCGCAGATAACGCCACTGCCCTTCCGGCAAACTTGACAGCGGTACGCGCCCGATCCGCACGCGCTTTAAACCCACCACCTGCAGGCCCACCAGCTCGCACATACGGCGGATCTGGCGCTTTTTGCCTTCACGCAATACAAAGCGCAGCTGATCTTCGTTCTGCCAGCTCACACGCGCGGGCTTGAGTTTTTTGCCGTCCAGCTCAAGGCCAAAGTTCAGCAGTTTGATGGCGCGGTCATTGTCAAAATCACGGCCGCGCACAACACGCACCAAATACTCTTTTTCAATCGGTGAATCTTCACCAATCAAAATCTTGGCAATGCGGCCGTCTTGCGTGAGCACCAGCATGCCGGTGGAATCAATATCAAGCCGCCCCGCGGGCACCAGGTGCTTCATCTGCGCGCGGTTCCAGTGCGTCGGCGCTTTGTCCTCAGCCCAGCGGTTCTCGGGTGTGATTAAGACAATCGCAGGCTCGTAGCCGTCTTCTGCCTGGCCGCTCACATAACCCACCGGCTTGTTGATGATGATCGTGGCCAGCTGCGCCTGCGCATGCTTGGCCTTGGGGTCGATCGTGATTGCATCGCCCGGCTGCACACGCGAGCCGAGCACATCCACCACCTGCCCGTTCACGCGCACCCAGCCGCGTTCAATCCACTCATCTGCCTCGCGGCGCGATGCAAGGCCCAGCTCGCTCATGCGCTTGGAAAGCCGCACGCCGTTGGCATTGGCCTCAACTAGCGGAGTATCAGTTTGCGCTTTGGGCTGTGCAGACGCACGTACCAGTCTGCGCACCGGTTTACCTTGGTTCTCGCTCACACACGCTCCAACCGCGCAACAGACAGCGCCAGCCACTTCATGCCCTGCGTGCCAAAGTTGATGTGCGCGCGCGCATCATTGCCTGCGCCCTCCAAACTCACAATCACACCATCGCCAAACTTAGCGTGCTTGACGTTTTGGCCGATACGGTAACCGTTTGACTCACGCGGCTTGGCAAACGCCGGGGTGCCGCCGTACTCGCTTTCGTCCCACGCGCTGCCGTGCGTGCGAAACATGCTGCCAAACGCAGACACTTTAGGCGTGAGCCACTTGAGGTGTTCGTCTGGCAACTCTTCAAAGAAGCGGCTTTTTACACCGTAGCGGGTCTGGCCATGCAGCATGCGCTGCTGGCAGTAACTGATGTTCAGGCGATTGCGTGCGCGCGTGATGGCCACGTACATCAAGCGGCGCTCTTCTTCAATACCACCGTCTTCAGCCAGGCTGTTTTCATGCGGAAACAGGCCTTCTTCCAGGCCGGTCATAAACACGTTATCAAACTCCAGCCCCTTGGCGGAATGCACGGTCATGAGCTGCACTGCATCCTGGCCTTCACCGGCCTGATTGTCGCCGGCCTCCAGCGAAGCGTGCGCCAAAAACGCTGCCAGCGGCGAAGGCAGCTCGTTTTCTACCTCCGCCGTGGTGGCCGGCGCATCCAGCGCGTAGCCTTCTTCGCTATTGAAGTTGGCCGCGGCGCTGACGAGTTCTTCCAAGTTTTCGATCCGCTCTGCGCCTTCTTTGTCGTTTTGGTAATGCAACATCAAACCGGATTGCTCGATGATGTGCTGTACGATTTCTTTCAGCGGCAAGCCCTGCGTGGCAAAGCGCATACCATCCACAAGCTTGAGAAATCCGCCAATCGATGCGCCCGCTTTGCCGGCCACGCTCTGCACCGCACCGTAGAGGGATGTGTTGCCCGCTTTGGCAGCGTCTTGCAACTGCTCGATGCTGCGCGCGCCAATGCCGCGCGCGGGAAAGTTCACCACCCGCACAAACGCTGTGTCGTCATGCGGATTTTCCATCAGCCGCAGGTACGCAAGCGCGTTCTTAATTTCTGCACGCTCAAAAAACCGCAAACCGCCGTAGACGCGGTAAGGCATGCTCGCGCGCATCAGCGCCTGTTCAAACGCACGGCTTTGGGCGTTGCTGCGGTACAAAATCGCGCACTGGCTGCGCAGGCCGCCTTCATGCACGCGGGCGTTGATCTCTTCAATCACCCACTGCGCTTCCTGCATATCCGTCTGTGCCTCGTACACGCGCACCGGTTCGCCGTGGCCTGCATCGGTCCACAGATTCTTGCCCAGCCGCTTGGCATTATTTTTGATCAGCGCGTTGGCGGTATCCAGAATATGGCCGTGGCTGCGATAGTTCTGCTCCAGTTTGACGATGCTCTCAATCTTGAACTCGCGCACCAGATCATCCATGTTGCCCACGTTCGCGCCGCGAAACGCGTAGATGCTCTGATCATCATCGCCCACGGCAACCACGCTCGCCACCGAGTTGCGGCCACTTGCTTGCGCGCGGGTTTTGTCGAGGTCACTCATCCACTGCGTATGGCCCGCCAGCAGCTTGAGCCATTCATATTGCAACTTGTTGGTGTCTTGAAATTCATCCACCAGTATGTGCTGAAAGCGCGCCTGGTAATGCGCGCGCAGCGGCGCGTTTTTGGTCAGCACTTCATAGGTGCGCAGCAGCAGCTCCGCAAAATCCACCACTCCTTCACGCGCGCACTGCTGCTCATACGCTTCATACAGCGCAATGAACTTGCGGTTGAAGTCGTCATTGGCTTCTACAGCGCCAGAACGCAAGCCAGCCTCTTTACAGTTGTTGATGAACCACATCAACTGCTTGGGCGGGTATTTTTCATCATCAATATTCAGCGCCTTGAACATGCGCTTGATGGCAGAGAGCTGATCGGCGCTGTCCAGAATCGCAAACGTCTGCGGCAGGCCGGCGTCGCGGTAGTGAATCCGCAAGAACCGATTACAGAGGCCGTGAAAGGTGCCCACCCACATGCCGCGCGTGTTGATCGGCATCATTGCCGACAAGCGTGTGAGCATTTCCTTCGCTGCTTTATTGGTGAATGTGACAGCCAGGATGCCTTGCTGCGACGCGCGCCCGGTTTGCAGCAACCAGGCAATGCGCGTGGTGAGCACCCGCGTCTTGCCGCTGCCCGCGCCGGCCAGAATTAAAGCGCTTTGATCGGGCAGCGTAACGGCGGCAAGCTGCTCCGGGTTGAGGTGCTTGAGCAGCGATTCGGACATCAGGCCAGGCCTGCCTTGGCCAGCACCGCGGCCAGGCGCGCATCCATCGCATCGTTCCCGCCGGGCATGTTGTGCCAGGCAATCACGCGCTTGGCAAGAGAGCCTAAATCGCTGCGCTCGCCCTGGAACGATTTGGCCAGCAGCGCCACTTGGCGCTTGAGCCGGTCGTCACGAAATTCATCCGGGCTATCGGTCTGCGCGGTAATTTCCAGATCGAGCAGCGCTTGCAGTTTGGCTTGTTGCTGCTGCGGAGTTGCGCTCGCGCGTGCAGCCATGCCGGCTTGGCGCGCAGTTTCAATTGCATTCTTTTCCGCGCCACTGCGCAGATTGGTAAGCGCGGTTTTCGTCGCGGCTTGCGCAGCACGCCACTGGTCATTGATGGCATCGGCCTTGGCGTGCGGCACCCGGCCTGTTGCATCCCAGCGCGCGGCCACGTCGCGCAGTTTGGATTCCAGCATGCGCGGTTCTGTTTCTTGCACTAGAGCCTGCATTTCTGCAACCAGCGCCTGCTTGGATTGCAGGTTGGCTTGCAATTCACTTTCAAGCTCTTTGCGCTTTTCATCGCGTTTGGCAAACACTGCGTTCAGCGCACCGCGAAATGCTTGCCACGTTTCTTCTTCAAGCTTACGCGGCAGCACCACGCCCAAACGCTCGGTGTTCCAGCGCTCTTGCAGCGTGCGAATGTCTGCAAGCACACCGGGGAAGGGCTTGCCGGCAAGCGCGGCGGCTTGCTCCGTCAGCGCGGCGCGTCGGCGCTGCTCCTGGCCTCTAGCCTGCGCCAGGCGGTCATCTAGCTCTTTCATCACCGCAGCATTTTGCTCAGACAACTTGTCTGCCACCTTGCGGTTGACCGGCCCGGCGGCACGCCAGCGCGCCCAGGCTTCGCGGCGCAACTGCTCCACCGCCTTCCAGTCCACCGTCTCCCAGTCCACTTGCGCGAGTAGCTCTTTCATCTCCGCAATTTGGCTGGCCTTGGCGCTGGCATTGTGCTCGCGCACCTTGGCCATGGTCTTTTTGTATGCGCGCACCGGTTCGTACGCTTTGCCGGTCGCGGCGCGGAATTTGTCCCATTGCTTGTCGGTTGCGCCGCCCAGTTCCTTGTCAAGCGCGCGCCACTGCTCTTGCAGGCTGTTGATCTCGGTCTCTTGCAACTGAGGCGGCAAAGGCGTTGCCGCGATTTTCTCTGCGCGCTCAATCAGTTCGTCGCGCTTATTGACGTTGGTAAACCGCTGCCAACCCTTGAGCTTGCCGGCTTGTTCAAGCAGCGCACCCAGCTCGCGCGCCATGCTCGCGGGTGCAAAACGAATATCTTCACGCCGCGCGGCAATTTTGTCGTGCAGTTTGATGGCTTCTTGCGCGTGCCCTTCGGTCAGCGCTGCTTCAAGTTTTGGCTTGATGTCGGCAAAGAATTCGCGCGCTGCCTTGGCTTTTTCTTTTTGCGCTTCTTGTGCGGCAGCCATCGCGTCTTTGGCTTTTGCAAGCGCGTGTGAGAAGCGCTCGGCCAGTGCAATGGCCGGGCCTTCCAGCGGCGGCAGCTTGCGCCATGCGTCTTGCAAGGCTTCGATATCCTGCAGGCCAATTTTTTCCGGATTGAGCTTTTGCGCCTTGATCACCAGTTGCTCGCGCGCAGAGAGTTTTTCTGTCTGGGCGAGCTGCTGCGCCACATCGTGCTGGATGCTGGCGGCAAACGCATCAATATCACGGCTGATTTTGGCGGTTGCCGGCACTGCCTTGAGCAAGCTGGCTTTGCCTAGCGCCTCTGCAACCGCGTGCTGCACTTCATCCGGGTCAGTGGCGGACGCGCTGGCCTGCAGCTGTTTGAGCTGCTCTTTGATCTGCAACCATTCGCGCTGCGCTTCGGTCTGCTGCGCCAGGATCGCCTGAATTTCCGCGCGCAGCGCTTCCACTGGCGCGCGCTCAGCATCCGCCAGCGGATACTGTTTAGCCAGTGATTCATACGCATGATCTGCATCGACAAAGCTGCTTACTTCCACCGGCTCTTGCGCACGCACGGCCTGATATTGCTCAAACAGGCTGTGCAGCGCCGCGGCTTTTTTCTCTGCCGTTTGGATGGCACCTAACCGGTCTTTGGCCAGCTTGAACACGCGGCGGTCTTTGTCGGCGTAGCGCTTCACCAGTTCCGCAAGCGCGGCTTTGCCTTCAATGCCCTGCGCGGCTTCAAAGCGCAGCGTGGCATTGGCGGTTTGCGCAAACGCGAGCAGCGCTGCATCACGCTGTTCGGATGCGGTTTGGGCCAGCAAATCCTGCAACGCGGCGCGCTTTTCAGTATCGTCCGGCGGCGGAGCGGCAGGCTTTTTTTCCACGCGAACGGGCTGCGCCACGCTTGGCCGCATACCCGGTTTTTCCGCCAGCTTGTCTTTCTTGAAGAAATCCCACAAAAACATCGTTTACTCCGTTCGCGCTGCTGTGCAAACTGCAAACACAAAGTCTAGCAAAGCAAGGGCGTCTTTCCAGGGCTCCGACCGTATAATTCACAGTTGATCAATCCATCGCACAACCACGCCGCGCTTACGCGCGCCTTCTAGTTGGCAACCCCGGCAATGAACCCAAAATTTGAACCCCGCGCAATTGAACAAGCCGTCCAGGCAGCCTGGGCCGCGGGTGACGTGTATCGCGTGACCGAAGACAAGAGCAAAAAGAAGTTTTACGCCTGCTCCATGCTGCCCTACCCCAGCGGCAAGCTGCATATGGGGCACGTGCGCAACTACACGATCAACGATGTCATGCTGCGCTATCTGCGCATGAACGGCTACAACGTGCTGATGCCGATGGGCTGGGACGCGTTTGGCCTGCCGGCCGAAAACGCGGCGATTGACCGCAAAGTGGCACCGGCCGAGTGGACTTACGCCAATATCGCCGACATGAAAAGCCAGATGCAGCCGCTGGGCCTCGCATTTGACTGGACGCGGGAAGTTGCCACCTGCACGCCTGAGTACTACAAGTGGAACCAGTGGTTCTTTCTCAAGATGCTCGAAAAAGGCATCGCTTACCGCAAAACGCAGGTTGTGAATTGGGACCCGGTGGATCAAACCGTGCTCGCCAACGAGCAGGTTATTGACGGACGTGGCTGGCGCAGCGGCGCGGTAGTGGAAAAGCGCGAGATTCCCGGCTACTACCTTGCCATCACACAGTACGCAGAAGAGCTGCTGAGCGCCGTGACCAATCCCGACGATAAAAACTATCTCAAGGGTTGGCCTGAGCGCGTGCGCATCATGCAGGAGAACTGGATTGGCAAGAGCGAAGGTGTGCGCTTTGCCTTTCCGCACGACATTAAGGATTCAGAGGGCAAGCTAATTGGTGATGGACGCATGTATGTGTTCACCACACGCGCAGACACGATTATGGGCGTGACGTTTTGCGCGGTGGCACCGGAGCATCCGATTGCGGAGCATGTCGCCAGAAATAACCCCAAGCTCGCAGCGTTTATCGAGGAGTGCAAGAAAGGCGGCACAACTGAGGCCGAACTTGCCCTGCGGGAAAAAGAAGGCATGCCCACGGGCCTGTTTGTCACGCATCCGCTCACCGGCGAGAAAGTCGAAGTGTGGGTTGGCAACTACGTGCTGATGACCTATGGCGACGGCGCTGTGATGGGTGTGCCTGCGCATGATGAGCGGGATTTTGCGTTTGCCAAAAAGTACAGCCTGCCCATCAAACAAGTGGTTGGCGTGGAGGGCAAGCAGTATTCCCTCAACGACTGGGAAGAGTGGTATGCCGACAAGCAATCCGGCAAATGCATCGACTCCGGTAAGTACAACGGCCTGACCTATAAGCAAGCTGTCGATGCAGTCGCTACAGACTTGGCCTCCAAAGGCCTGGGTGAAAAGAAAACCACCTGGCGTCTGCGCGACTGGGGCATCAGCCGCCAGCGCTATTGGGGCACGCCGATCCCGATCATCCATTGCCCAGAACATGGCGCCGTGCCGGTGCCTGAAAAAGACTTGCCGGTGGTATTGCCTGAAGACTGCATTCCCGACGGAAGTGGCAACCCGCTGAACAAGCGCGAAGACTTTCTTGCCTGCAAGTGCCCCATCTGCGGCAAGGACAGTCGCCGCGAAACAGACACGATGGACACGTTTGTAGACAGCGCGTGGTACTACATGCGCTACACCTGCCCAGACGCACCCACCATGGTCGACGCGCGCAACGATTACTGGATGCCGATGGACCAGTACATCGGCGGCATCGAGCATGCGGTGCTGCATTTGCTGTACGCGCGCTTTTGGACTAAAGCGATGCGGGACGTTGGCTTAGTGAAGTTCAGCGAGCCATTCACCAACTTGTTCACGCAAGGCATGCTCACGCATGACTGCTATTACCGCGATGAAGCCGGCGGAAAGAAACGTTGGTTCTACCCGGGCGAGATCAATTTGGAGTTTGACGACAAAGGCCGACCCGTCAAAGCTACTGCTAAAGAAGATGGACAGCCGGTGATCTTTGGCGGCACCGAGAAGATGAGCAAGAGCAAGAACAACGTGGTCGAGCCACGTGAGTTCATTGCCAAGTACGGTGCCGATACAGCGCGGACGTTTGTGATGTTTGCGGGACCGCCGGATCAGAGTGCAGCATGGAGTGATTCGGGCGCGGAGGGGGCGTTTCGATTTTTGCGCCGGCTATGGAATTTTGCTTTTGAGAACATCAACTCAATTGCCACTTTTCCCGCTACCCAAATGACAAGCCCTCGTGCTGAGTCCTATGTTTCTGCGCGTCGGGTAATCCATCAAGTCCTGCAGCAAGTCACCAACGACATGGAGCGTTTGCAGTACAACACCGTTGTATCGGGCGCAATGAAAATTCTCAATATGCTTGAAGATGTTGCTAAAGCAGGCATACAAATGACGCAGCCTGGTCAGCAGCTCACAGGCGGGCTTGACGAGCGGGCATTCGTGCTTTCAGAAGGCGTTGGAATTCTTATTCGCGTGCTCTACCCCATCGCGCCCCATATGACCACGCAACTGTGGATTGATCTGGGCTACGAAAAGGCCCACGGCCCACTGCTGGACGCGCCCTGGCCTAAGGTAGACCCAGCCGCATTAGAACAAAGCGACATCACCCTCGTCGTGCAAGTCAACGGCAAACTGCGCGGCGAGATTGTGGTGCCCAAAGATGCCGCGAAGGAAGCGATTGAGTCCGCGGCGCTGGCCAATGAAAACGTGATCAAGTTCATTGACGGCAAAACGGTCAAGAAAATTGTGATCGTGCCGGGCAAGCTGGTCAGTGTGGTGGTGGGGTGAAGGTTCAAAACATGACTACGCAATACCCATGCGCCTTTTCAGGCATTTTTGCTTCAAAACCCGCATGGATATTGCGTACTCTGCTTTTGATTCTGCCTATTTCAGCGCTGTTGTCTGCCTGCGGTTTTACGCTGCGCGGCGCAAGTGCGCTGCCGTATGAAACCGTGGCCGTGACCGCGCCGGGCAACTCGCAGCTCGCTGCAGATTTGCGCCGCAATATCGCGGCAACCTCCAATGCCAAAGTGGTAGAAGACGCCAAAACGGCGGCACTGGATGTGCAGGTGCTCTCTGAGCTGCGCGACAAGCAGGTGCTCTCGCTCAACGCGCAGGGCCGCGTGCGTGAATACACGCTGTTCCTGCGTGTGACCGTCAAAGCGGTCGATCCGCAAGGCAAAGAAGTGTTAGCACCCACTGAGTTTGTGCAAAAGCGCGACGTGTCTTTCAATGAAGGCGTGGTGCTGGCCAAAGAAGGCGAAGAAGCGCTGCTGTATCGCGAGATGCAGTCCGACATCATGCAGAGCATTGTGCGGCGTATCGCTGCGATTCCTGCACCGAAAAGCTAATGCCCCAGGTCGCCTACGATCAACTCGATGCGCACCTCGCGCGCGGCATGGTGTCGCTCTACGTCGTGCATGGTGATGAACCACTGCTGAGTTTGGAGACCGTCGACCGCCTGCGCGCCAAAGCGCGCGCAGAAGGCGCAACCGAGCGGCAAGTGCTGCAGTTTGAAGCCCGCAGCGATTGGAGCCAGCTCACCGCGCAGTCTGCCACCATGTCGCTGTTTGCTGAGAAGCGTCTGCTTGAAATCCGCCTGCCCACCGGCAAGCCCGGCGTGCAAGGCGCAGCGGCGCTGGAGCGGTTTGCGAGCGCGCCAGATGATTCGCAGATAGCGATTGTGCTGCTGCCCAAGCTGGACAAGACCGGCAAATCTTCTGCCTGGTTCATGGCGCTGGCATCAAACGGCGTATCGATTGAAGTTCCCAGCATTGAGCGTGCGCAGTTACCGCGTTGGATTGGTGAGCGCTTGGCGCGCAACAAACAAAGCGCCGGCAACGATGCGCTGGAGTTTATTGCCGACAAGGTAGAAGGCAACCTGCTCGCTGCGCACCAGGAAATCAGCAAGCTCGCGCTGCTCTACCCCGCCGGCGCGCTCAGCCTTGCGCAGGTAGAAGATGCGGTGCTCAACGTGGCGCGCTACGGCATTGGCCAACTTTCAGAAGCGCTGCTGGCCGGCGACTTGGCGCGCTGCATGCGCATTGCAGACGGCCTAAAGGCAGAAGGCGAAGGACTGCCGCTGGTGGTGTGGGCGGTGGGCAGCGATGTGGAATCCGTGCTGCGCTTTAAGCAGGCCACCGCGGCCGGGCGGCACCCGTCCACGCTGAAGAATGAGCTGCGGCTGTGGGGCGCACGTGAAGGCCAGGTAACGCAGGCGGCGCGGCGCCTTTCTACGCCGGCGCTACTGCGCGCCACCGCGCAGTTGGCAGATGTTGACCGGCTGGCCAAAGGCCTGGCCGGTCGCCTGGGCAAAACCGACCCTTGGGAAGCGCTGGGCCATGTATTTGCGGCCTGCTGCATCAAGCCGCAAAGCCGGGCACAATAGCACTATGAACGCAGTCAATCTCACCGAAGCCATGCACGCGCTGGGCGCACGCGCGCGTGCAGCGAGCAAGACAGTCGCGCAGGCACCTACATTGCAAAAACATGCGGCGCTGCTGGCATGTACCAGAGAGCTTAGGCTTGCCCACGATGCGCTGCTCGAAGCAAACAAAAGTGACGTAGAGCGTGCCATCGCCGCCGGCCAGCCAGCCGCGTTTATCGATCGCTTGACCATCAGCTCCAAGTCGATTGACGGCATGATTGCCGGGCTGAAAAAAGTGGCCTCTCTACCCGATCCAGTGGGCCAAGAATCACCCATGCCCACGCCAGCCAATGGGCTGCAGATGAGCAAGATGCGCGTGCCGCTGGGTGTGATTGGCATCATTTATGAAAGCCGACCCAACGTCACCATCGACGCTGCAGCGCTGTGCCTCAAAAGCGGCAACGCCACCATTTTGCGCGGCGGTTCTGAAGCGATTGCCAGCAACACGCTGCTGGCGCAATGTTTTCAGCGCTCTCTGGATGCCGCTGATCTGCCGCGCGAAGCCGTGCAACTGATTGAAACGACAGACCGCGCCGCGGTGGGCCTGCTCATCACCATGCCGGAGTATGTAGATGTGATTGTGCCGCGCGGCGGTAAAAGCCTGATTCAACGCATCGCCGCAGAATCGCGCGTGCCCGTCATCAAACATTTGGATGGCAACTGCCACGTGTATGTAGATGCGGCTGCTGATCTTGCAATGGCAACCACCATCGCACTCAATGCCAAAACATTCCGCTTTGGCATTTGCGGCGCGATGGAAACCTTGCTGGTGCATGCAGACGTTGCTGCAGAGTTCTTGCCGCGCGTCGCCCCGCTGCTGACCGCAAAAGGCGTGGCGCTGCGCGGCTGCGAGCGCACGCGCGCGCTCGTGCCTGATGCCGCTGCTGCTACAGAAGAAGACTGGTTTACCGAGTTTCTCGCGCCGATGCTGGCCATTCGCGTGGTGGATTCGCTGGAAGCTGCGATTGCGCACATCGAACACTATGGCTCGCATCACACCGATGCCATCGTCACGCAAGATCAAGACGCGGCGCAAACCTTCGCGCGCGAAGTCGATTCAGCCTCGGTCATGATCAATGCGCCCACTTGTTTTGCCGATGGCTTTGAATATGGGCTGGGCGCGGAGATTGGCATTTCCACCGACCGTTTGCATGTGCGCGGCCCGGTGGGGCTGGAGGGGCTTACCACCCAAAAGTGGGTGGTAAGAGGTCAAGGTCAAATACGACAATAACGCATGGACAGCGCGTATCTCTGGATCAAGGCTTTTCACATCGTTTTTATCGCAAGCTGGTTTGCCGGGCTGTTTTATCTGCCGCGCATTTTTGTGAATCTGGCGCAGGAAAATCATCCGCAAACCATTGAGCGCCTGCTGTTGATGGGGCGCAAGCTCTACCGTTTCATGACCTTGCTTGCCGCCGTGGCGCTGGTGCTTGGGCTGTGGATGTGGCTGGGCTACGGTGTGGGCCGGGGTACAGGCAGCGGCTGGATGCACGCCAAACTGGCGATTGTGGTGGCCATCATCGGCTATCACCACGCGTGCTGGATCATGCTGCGCAAGTTTGAACGTGGAGAGAATACGCGCAGCCATCGCTGGTACCGCGTGTTTAATGAAGTCGCCGTGCTGATGTTTATCACTGCAGTTGTTTTGGTGGTCGTGAAACCGTCTTTTTGAAAGTACCGTGTGAAAACGATTGATTACTACCTGTTTCCGCAGTCGCCCTATGCCTACATGGGGCATGACCGTGTGGTCGCGATGGCCGCCAAGGCCGGTGCGCAAATTCGCATCAAGCCGATGGACGCGGCCAAGGTGTTTCCCGTCTCTGGCGGCCTGCCCTTGCCCAAGCGCGCACCGCAGCGTGTTGCCTACCGCATGATCGAGCTGAAACGCTGGCGCGATTATTTGGGCTTGCCGATGCATGTAGAGCCGGCGTTTTTTCCGGTGGCTGGTGATCCTGCCGGGCGCATGATCTGTATTGCGGCCAGCATGGATGCTGGCAAGGCGGTAACGCTTGCTGGCGAAATTCTCAAGTGCGTGTGGGAGCGGCAAGAGAATATTGCAGACGATACGGTGCTGGCGCGCTGCGCAACCGCTGCAGGATTCGATGGTGCAGCCTTACTTGCCACAAGCAAAGAACCTGCCGCGCAGGCTGCCTACGACAAGTCCACGCAAGAGGCGATCGATGCGCAAGTCTTTGGCGCACCATCTTATGTGTTCAAT
>JBOFGW010000356.1:0-8513 GCA_051649325.1 Burkholderiaceae bacterium
CGCGCCGGCCGAGCCGGCAATCGAGTGGCGCTGCGTGCTTGGTTTCATCGCGCAGCTTTACTTGAGCTTCAGGCGCTCAACCACACGGCCGCCCACAATGTGTTCCTCGATGATTTCGTCAAGATCATCCTCGTCCACAGAGGTATACCAAGTCTCTTGCGGGTACACGACCAGTACCGGCCCTTCATCGCAGCGATCCAGACAGCCCGCTTTATTAATCCGGCATGCACCGGGGCCGGATAAGCCAAGCGCCTTGACGCGGCCCTTGGCGTACTCCTGCAGTTTGGTTGCGGGATGGTCTGCGCAGCAGGCCTTGCCGTTGTCACGCTGGTTCAAGCAAAAAAAGACATGGTGTTTGTAATAGCTCATGATTTCTTCCAACTACGAAAAGTCAGTGCCGCCATCGCTGCAAACGGCCACACTGTGGCCAGCGCTTCGGTCAGCCCAAAAAAGTTGATGAAGCGGCCTTCATGCCAGCGGGTCAGCGTGGCGGCAAAGTATGGATTATCGGGAATCGCGTTTGCGAGCGCGAGCAGCAGCATCAGCGCGGCCACGCCCACCAGCACCACCCACGGCGGCGGCAGAAAGGCCAGCAGCATGGCCGCGAGCACGCCCGCCAGCAATGCGCCCTGCGCGCCGTCGGTCCACCAAGCAAACAGGTATGCCGGGCCAAATTGCAGCGCACTGGCAATTGACTTAGCCACCACCACCGCCGCCAAGAGCAGCAGCAGCATGGCCAGGCGCGGCGCAGCAGGCTGCAGCACCATGCGGCCCAGCGCTAGCAGGCCAATCAGGCCGACGCCGCCGGCCACCGCTTCAAGCAAGGCAAACTGGTCTGCCGACAGTGCAGCGCTGGGATCAAACCAGCCGCCGGCAATCGGCACGCCGGAGGCCGAGCCAACCCACTGCATCAACTCCGGTACAAATCTGCCGGTGACAAACGATGCCGAGACCGGATGTAGCTGCGCCAGCATCCACAACCCCACCAAGGTTTGCATTGCGCCCGCATGGGGTACAAAACACTGGGCAAGAAACCGCTGCCACGCCGGTTGGCTGGCCAGCAGCAGTGCCACCAGCGCCGCGCAGACGGCTCCGGCCGCTGCGCCAATCGTGTTGGCCACCCAGTCTGACACCGCCGGCACGCGCATCGGCAAATAGGTCTGGCAGGCCTCAATTACCCACGAAAACGCACTGCAGCCTAGCACCGCAAGCAGTACAGCAGCCGCGAGCGCGCCGCGGCTTTTGCCGGACCACAGCTTGGCCGGCAGCGCCATCACCGCCAAAAAACCCAGCGGCACGTACGCGGCAATATTGACGAGCCAGTCAAACTGCGTGAGATAGCGCGGCCACGGGTCGCGCATGAAAGCCCAGGGATCAACGCCGCTGTCGCGCCAGCCGCTGATGGGGTTCAGGCTGGCAAACAGCGCAATCAGTGCGTAGGCAACCAGTAGATAAGGCGCAGTTCTGCCACTTGCGAAAGACATGCGCAAAGTGTAGACGCAAGCATGGCTAAGGCATGCGGGCGGGCCGCTCTCTACAATCGGTCCTATGGATGCACCGCTTCGCCCTCCCTTTGCACTGCACGCGCAGGACTACCGGCTGCCCGACGCATGTGCAGTCAGCGTGGTCGCAGCCACCGGCTCGACCAACACCGATTTGCTGGATCAAGCACGCGCGGGCCAATTGGCTGATGGGCAGGCGGGCCGTGTCAACGTGCTCGTCGCACATGCGCAAAGCGCCGGCCGCGGTCGGCTGGGCCGCGCCTGGCTGGCCGAACCAGGCGCAAGCCTGCTGATGTCGGTGGGATGCGTGCGGCAGGCGAGCGCGGCGGACTTGGCTGGCATTACGGTGGCCTTGGGCGCACGCGCAGCGCAGGTGCTACGCAAGCACGGCGTGCAGGCGCAGGTGAAGTGGCCCAACGATGTGCTGCTGGAGGGCGCAAAGCTGGCCGGCATCTTGGTGGAAACCGTGACTACGCACACGGGCTTGGCGATTGTGGCCGGCATTGGTGTGAACGGCGCGGTACCGCAGGCCGTGCGCGCCGCAACCGGCCAGCCCACGGCAGCGCTGATGGATGCGCTGCCCCTGACGAACGGCCAAGCCGCGCAGATCGGCCATGATCTCGCCGTCGCCTTTGCTGACCTGCTCACCGCGCCTGCACTTGCGCAATCCATACGCACCGACCTTGCAAGCGCTTTTGCACTGCTGGATGCATGCAAAGACCGCCCTGTGCAGGTGCAGATGGACGGCAAGCTGCATGCGCACGGCATTGCCCGCGGCGTTAATGCGCACGGTGCGCTGCTGATCGAAACGCCGCAAGGTGTGCGTGCCTTTGCCAGTGGCGAGGTATCGGTGCGGTGGCAATGAGCGGCGCAGCGCAACTACTGATCGACGCAGGCAACTCGCGCGTTAAGGCCGCGTTGTTGCATGCGGGCGTGCTCGGCGAGGTTGCCTCCTGGCCGCATGCGGAGATTGACGCGCTGCCCGCTTGGTTGGCGACGCAGAAACAGCCCATCCATCACGCGTGGATGGTCAGCGTCGCATCTGAAGAATTGAACACGGCGATACAGAAAGCACTCGCAACGCGCGACATCGCCCTCACGCGCTGGCGCGGCACGCCACTGCCAAGCGGCTTTCACAACGCCTACGCAGCGCCCACGCTGGGGCCTGACCGGCTGCTGGCCGCACTGGCAGCGCGGCGCGCGCATGCAGCACAGGTGCTGGTGGTGGCCAGTTTTGGCACCGCCACTACTGTCGATCTGGTCGCGGGCGATACGTTTCGCGGCGGTGTGATCGCACCGGGCGTTGGCCTGATGTCCGCCAGCTTGGCCCGCAACACCGCGCATCTGCCGCTTTCTGAAGGACGCATGGTGCCGGTGCCGGACAATACTCACGACGCCATTTACACCGGCATCTGCGCCGCGCAGCGCGGCGCGGTGATGTACATGCTGGATGCGGCCGCGCTGCTTGGCACGCCGCAGCTGGTGATTTGCGGCGGCAACGCAGCCGCCATTGCGCCGGCATTGCCGCCGCACCTGCTGCTGCCGGATGCCGTGCTTAAGGGGCTCGCCCAGGTGGCAACCGCCGGCGCAGCGCCGAACGCTTAAAATCCAGCGATGCGCGCGCTACTCATCCTGCTGATCTTGGCAAACCTGCTGTTCTTCGGCCTGAGGCAAGGCTGGTTTGGGCCAATGTTGCCGCAAACGGCGGAGCCGCAGCGGCTGCAAAACCAAATCTCGCCCACCACGATCAAAGTCCTGACCGAGGCAGAAATGACCTCTGCCAGCAAGACCTATTCGGCCAAATCGGCTGCGGCCACTGTATTCAGTGCCGCGCCGCAGGCAAGCAGCTGCTTGGAGTGGGGCGGGTTTTCAGGGCCGGACGTGCAAAAGGCTGCAACGTTGCTGGCCGGGCTGGATCTGGGCAGCAAGCTCACGCGCAAGACCCGCGAAGAAAAAGCCACGCACATGGTGTTGATGGGGCCGTTTGTCGAGCGGCCTGAAACGGAGCGCAAGGCGGCGGAAGTGCGGCGCCTGGGCGTGACCGACGTGGCGGTGATTGAAAACGCGCAGGGCCGTTTTGTGTCGCTGGGCGTGTTTGTGAGCCAGCAGGGCGCGCAAGCGCGGCTGGCAGAAGTGCGCGGCAAGGGCGTGACTACCGCCAGGGTCTCTGAGCGCGAAACAGCGGTGACGCGCGAGGTTTTCCAGGTGCGCGATGTGGACGCAGCGCTGGACGGCAAGCTGCGCGGCCTCTCCGGCCAGATGAACGGCGCGGCCTGGGTGGCCTGCGGCGCGTAAAAGTTGCGGCAGGTGAAAGTTGCAACAGCGCGTTGTAATGTCGCGCTGAACTTTCAGACTGGTAAACATCCAATAGTGCTCTGACAGGAAATTTGGAAGACTTTATGACAAGCAGTCACTTCTGGCGCAACCTCTTTGCAGCATTGCTGTTTTTGGGCGTTGCGTCCGCCAGCCCGGCGGCGGATGATTTTCTTGAGCCGGAGCAGGCGTTCAAGTTTTCGGCCAAGAAACTGGACGACAAAACCCTCGAAGTCGCGTTTGACGTTGCGCCCGGCTATTACATGTACCGCGAAAAGTTCGCGTTCAAGGCCGAGGGCGTCAAGCTGGGCGATGCGCAGATTCCGCCGGGCAAGATCAAGTTTGATGAAACGTTTCAGAAAGACGTTGAATCGCACCGCGGCCTAGTGCAGATCAAATTGCCGGCGGCCGCGGCCGGGCCGTTCAACCTCGAAGTGACCTCGCAGGGCTGTGCGGACAAAGGCCTGTGCTACCCGCCGATGACCAGCGTGGCCAAGATTGGTGCGCAGCTAGCCGTGCTGCAAACCGCGTCTGGCGAGGCGGCGGAAAAGCTGCTGGCCGCCGCTTTAGCCTCTAATGTGCCCGCCGCTGCTGCGGCAAGCCTGCCTGCTGCAACTGAAAGCACGGTTGCTGCAGGTGCGGTATCTGCAGGTGCTGTGGCAAGTACAAGGCAAACCTCTGCCGCCTCCGGCGGCGCAACGCTCTCACGCATTGACACCGTGCTCAAAGAGCGCAATCTATTCGCTGCCATCGCGCTGTTCTTTGGCCTGGGCTTGCTCCTCACGTTTACACCGTGCGTGTTGCCGATGGTGCCAATTTTATCTTCCATCATCGTGGGCGAGGGCAAGGGCATCACCAAGATGCGCGGTTTTTCTCTATCGCTCGCGTACGTGCTGGGCATGGCGCTGGTGTACACGGGCGTGGGCGTGGTAGCCGGGCTGATTGGTGAAGGGCTCACCGCCGCGCTGCAAAACCCGTGGGTGCTGGGTACGTTTGCGATATTGCTCGTGATTCTGAGTTTTTCCATGTTTGGTTATTACGAGCTGCAGCTGCCGGCTTTTTTGCGTGACAAACTCAACGACGCGCAAGGTAAGCAGCAAGGGGGCAAGTTTGCCGGCGTGTTTGTGATGGGCGCACTCTCCGCCATCATCGTTGGGCCTTGCGTATCTGCGCCGCTGGCGGGCATTCTCACGTTTATCGCGCAAACCAAAGACGCGGCCTTTGGCGGCACGGTGCTGTTTGCGATGGCAATGGGCATGGGCGTGCCGCTGCTGCTGGTGGGTATTGGCGCGGGTTCAGTGCTGCCGCGCGCCGGCATGTGGATGGAATCGGTCAAAAAATTCTTTGGCGTGCTGCTGGTAGGCACCGCCATCTGGATGATCAGCCCGGTGATTCCGGCCTGGCTGCACATGCTGCTGTGGGCGCTGCTGCTCGTGGGTTACGCGGGCTTTTTGCTGGTCAAAAGCGAAGCCGGCGCATGGCTGCCCAAAACCGCCGGCGCGCTGTTTGCCGCGCTGGGCTTGATTCTGCTGCTGGGCCTTGCCTCCGGCGGGCGCGACATTCTCGCGCCGCTGGCGCATTTGACGGGCGGCGCCGCCGTGGCGCAGGCACAAGGCATCAAAGAGCAGTTTGTCCGCGTGCAAACAAGTGCCGAGCTGGATGCAAAACTCGCGGCCACCGGCGGCAAACCCGTGTTGCTGGACTTTTACGCAGACTGGTGCGTGAGCTGCAAAGAGATGGAGCGCTTCACCTTCACCGATGAAAAAGTCGCCGCCAAAATGCGTGAATTTGTGCTGCTGCAAGTCGACGTGACCGCCAATAACGCACAAGACAAAGCGCTACTCAAACGCTTTGCACTGTTTGGCCCGCCGGGAATTATCTTCTTCGATCCGAGTGGCAAAGAAGTGCAAGGCGGCCGCGTGATCGGCTACCAAAACGCCGAGAAGTTTTATCAGAGTTTGTCTCTGATCAAGAGCTGATTTGGGCAGGTTTTAGAGGCTTCCACGCAATATCCATGGGCCTTTTGAGGCGCTTTTGGCTGGAAAAGCCCATGGATATTGCGTAGTGTGCTTTGAGAACTGCAAATCCAGAATCCATTTCAAACTCGGGGACAGCCTCCAAGCTAGAGCTGTCATTCCGGCGAAGGCCGGAATCCAGGAGATGCTACGCAACAATCTGAAGCGCCACCTGGATCCCGGCCTTCGCCGGGATGACAGCCGTGCTTTTGCGTTGAATATCGGATTAGAGACGAGTTCTACTTCCACTCCGCGTTGTACAGCTTCCAGCTGCTGCCGTCTTTGCGCCACGCGGTGGTGAACTCCCAGCCGTCCGCGCGCTCGGGAATCAAGCCTGCGCCGCCGGTGGCAATCACGTTGATCTTGGCTTTGGCGATGTTGCCTTCGATCTTGATTTCACGCACGGTGGTGGCAATCGTGATCTTCTCGTTGCGCAGGAAGGTGGCGAGCAAGATGCGGCGCGCTTCGCTCTTGTCCATGCCGCCGGAGTCGCGCACAAAATCGTCGGCCAGGTGTTTGAGCATGCCGGCAGCGTCGCGGGCCTGCGCGGCCTGCTGCATTTGATCCACGGCGCCTTTCAGCGCGGCTTCTGGCGATTCGCGGCTGCACGCAGCAGCGACCAGCAGGCATAGCGCGGCCATCACAACAACTGCAAATTTGATGTTCATATAGCCTCCAGTTTCTCAGGGGCACGCACTACCCACAAGGCTTTGGGCAGTACACGCACGTTCACCACGCTCGCTGCTTCAACCGGCTCGCCGTCGGCCGCGAGCGGCAGCGGCTGCGCAGCCACAAGCTTAAGCTGCGTAAACGTGTGCGTGGCAATCCGCGGGTGCGGCATGTGCGTGCCCGCCAGCAGCCGCGGCAACATCAGTAGCGCCTGCAGGCGGCCAAATTGCCCGGCCAGCAGCAGGTTGAGCAGGCCATCATCCATCCGCGCGGCCGGTGTGGCGGGCATGCCGCTGCCGTAGCTGCGCGTGTTCAGCGACGACGCAAACAGCGCCGGTGAATTGTGCAGCGGCCGGCCGTCTACCACCACCTCGATCCGCTGGTTGGATAGTTGCGCAAGCTCAAGCAGCGTGGCGCGCAGATAGCGCGGCATACCTACCAGCCACTTGGGGCCGCGATGCGCGCGCAGGGCGATGGCGGCGTCAAACCCCGCGGCCAGGCTGCTGATAAAGCGCGTAGCGGTTTGCACGCCGGCAATCTCCGTGGTGATTTCACCCAGATCAATCGGCGTGGCCGGTGCGGTGAGCGCTAAGCGCAGCGCTTGCTGCCACGGCAGCGCATGCACGCCCAGTGCCCGCGCGGTGTCATTGCCGCTACCCAGCGGCACCAGGCCCAGGCTGTGGCCGGCGCTGCGCAAACTGTCCAGCGCGTAGTGCACGCTGCCATCGCCACCCACCACCACCACGCGTGTGGGTGCGGGCAAATCAGCCAGCAGGCGCGTGGTGTGGTCGATGGAATGGCACTGCGCCAACGCCACATGTGCAAACTCCTCGCGCAGCAATTGCGTAAGCGGCTGCGCAACACGCGCAGCGCGCCCGCCACCGGCATGCGGGTTGAGCAGCACGATGGCGGTTTGCGTAGCTTGAAAATTGGGCGGGCTGGACAATGGCTGGAGCGTGATCGCGGGGCGCGACGTTTTGCGCGATTTTTAGCTATTGCACCATGCCTTGTATTCGCGTGCTCCCGCGCGGGTGCGTTTAAGTCAATCCTGCTGCGGCCCAGCGTCACGCAAGTGGCGGCTGCCGCAACAAAAGCCGTTTGCAAGGTTGCATGATTTGCCTGAAGGCATAGAATTCAAGGCAATGATTGAACAAACCCGTCGAGATGATTGCTATGCGTAACCTCACCGATCACCTGGCAAGTTATGCCGCCTACCACCGCGATCCGCGCAACATCACCACGCATGTGTTTGGTATTCCGCCGATTGTGTTTGCCGTGACCACGCTACTGTCGCGCCCGCAATTTGCCATTGGTGAATGGACGGCCACGCCCGCCATGTTGGTGGCGGCGTTGACCACGCTGTTTTATATGCGCCTGCATATCGGCCTGGGCTTGATTCTGGGCGTGATTCTGGCGCTGTTTTGCTGGCTGGGGCTGGGCATTGCGGCATCCACCACGCTCACGTGGCTGGGCACGGGTCTGGGCCTGTTCGCGATCGGCTGGATTGTGCAATTCATCGGCCACTATTACGAAGGCAAAAAGCCCGCGTTTGTGGACGACATCATGGGTTTGCTGCAAGGCCCGCTGTTTTTGCTGGTGGAGGGGCTGTTTGCGATGGGCTGGGGCCATACTCTGAAGGCCGAAATCGAGCGGCGCGTAGGCCCGGTGAAGCTGCGCGATATCGTGAACGCGACTTAAACCAAACCTTTTCTATCGGGTGCAAGATCGCCCGCCGATACGCCCAATGCCTGCAGATCTGCAGGCATTTTTTCACCTCGCGCGAGTGCAGCCACAATGCGGCCCATCGCCGGCGCGGTCTGGATGCCGTAGCCGCCCTGCCCGGCCAGCCAGAAAAATCCCTTCGCTTGCGGGTCAAAGCCTGCGGCCACGGTTTTGTCCGCCACAAAGGAGCGCAGGCCCGCCCACTTGCTGTGGATTTTGGGGACTGCAAGCTTAGTCAAGCTGGTAATGCGGTCTACCAGCACGGCGACATCCAGCTCATACGGCTGAGCAT
>JBOFGW010000357.1:0-3790 GCA_051649325.1 Burkholderiaceae bacterium
ATGAGGCCGGTCTGGGCCAGCATCGTTTCAGTGAACTTGTCCATGCGGGTGGCGGTCGTGGGGCCGGCAGGGCCAACTACCTCGTCGCGCACCGGATCGACCGGGCCCACGTAGTAGATGACGCGGTTGGTGAAGTCCACCGGCAGCTTCTGCCCCGCCGCCAGCATGTCGGCGATGCGTTTGTGCGCGGCGTCGCGGCCGGTGAGCATCTTGCCGGAGAGCAGCAGCGTTTGGCCCGGCTTCCACGCGGCAACCTGCTCTTTGGTGAGCGTGTTCAGATCGACCTTGGTGCTCTTGTTGTAGTCCGGCTGCCAATGCACGTCGGGCCATAGATCGAGGGAAGGGGGCTCAATGTACGCGGGGCCGCTGCCGTCCAGCACAAAATGCGCGTGGCGCGTGGCGGCGCAGTTGGGGATCATCGCCACCGGTTTGCTCGCGGCATGGGTGGGGTACATGTTGATCTTGACGTCCAGCACCGTGGTCAGGCCACCCAGCCCCTGCGCGCCAATGCCAAGCGCATTCACTTTTTCATACAGCTCAATGCGCAGCTCTTCGGTTTTGTTTTGCGGGCCGCGTTTGAGCAGGTCAAACATGTCGATGTCGTCCATCAAGCTTTGTTTGGCCAGCAGCATCGCTTTTTCTGCCGTGCCGCCGATGCCGATACCCAGCATGCCCGGCGGGCACCAACCCGCGCCCATGGTGGGCACGGTCTTGAGCACCCAGTCCACCAGCGAGTCGCTGGGGTTGAGCATGACGAACTTGGATTTGTTTTCGCTGCCGCCGCCTTTGGCCGCCACTTGCACGTCCACCGTGTTGCCGGGCACCAATTCCACATGCAGCACGGCAGGCGTGTTGTCTTTGGTGTTTTTGCGTTCAAACTGCGGATCGGCCACGATCGAGGCGCGCAGTTTGTTCTCTGGGTTGTTGTAGCCGCGGCGCACACCTTCGTTGACGGCGTCATCCAGCGAGCCGGTGAAGCCGCTCCAGCGCACATCCATGCCCACCTTCAAAAACACGTTCACAATGCCGGTGTCTTGGCAGATCGGGCGCTTGCCTTCAGCGCACATGCGGCTGTTGGTAAGAATCTGCGCAATCGCATCCTTGGCCGCCGGGCTTTGCTCGCTCGCGTACGCGCGCGCGAGGTGGCTGATGTAGTCGGCCGGGTGGTAGTAGCTGATGTACTGCAGCGCGCCGGCAATGGATTCGATCAGGTCGTCTTGCTTGATGGTGGTCATATCAAACAGCCTTTTAATGTGCTCTACGCAATATCCATGCGGGTTTTGGAGCAAAAATGGCTCGAAAGGCGCATGAATATTGCGTACTTGGTTCTTAAATCAATCGTTATGTGCGCGGCCATCACGCCTTTTGGCGGCATGGTCCGAGGGGGCCATGATGCGGTCGCACAGCGCAATCGACAGCGCGGAAAACAAAAACGCGATGTGAATAATGGTCTGCCACAACAACACCTTCTCTTCGTAGTTGGCTGCGTTGATGAAGGTCTTGAGCAAATGAATCGAGCTGATGCCGATGATCGCAGTAGCCAGCTTGACCTTCAGCACGCTCGCGTTCACGTGCGACAACCACTCGGGTTGGTCGGGGTGACTTTCCAGGCGCATGCGAGAGACGAAAGTCTCATAGCCGCCCACAATCACCATGATGAGCAGGTTGCTGATCATCACCACGTCGATGAGAGCCAGCACGACAAGCATGATGATGGTTTCATTCAGCTTGGGGCCATCTGTACCAAACTCGGCTTTGTAACCGATGCTCTTGATCAAGATTTGCAGCGCGTTTTTGTCGCCAAACACCGCCTGCACAAGATGCGTGAGCTCAACCCAAAAGTGAAAAACATATACAGCCTGCGCGACGATCAGGCCAAGATAGAGCGGCAATTGCAGCCAGCGGCTCCAGAAAATTGCGCGCGGCAGCGGGCTCATGGATAGGGATTTTTGTTCTGCGGTTTGCATGGTGAAGGTTAAACGGCGAAGAAACACAAGTTTACCGGTTGGCGGGCAGCCTCAATCCACGCGCTTGTACATGCGAAAGCGCTCATCGCGATCCGTAAAGCGCCGGCCTTCCCAGATCAGCACCCACTGGCCTTCGGGCAGGGCGGGGAACACGTTGATGTTGGACAGCCTGCGCAAGGAATCCTGCGTCATCAGCCAGCGGCAGGCGACTTTGGGCGGGCTCAGCGCTTCACGCGCTTCAAGCTCTTCTTGCTCGGCGCGGCGGCGCGGCTTGGGCGGCGCGACCGGCAGGGGCTCGAACTTGATTCCGGCAAAGTAAGCGAACGAAGCGCGCTGCGCCAAACCCAGCCGCTGGGTAGAGACGCAGGTTGCATCCGGCGCGGCCTGCGCGGCTTTTACAGCTACGTCGCGATAGGTTTTGGTGTGGTTCAGGTATGGCAGCCACAGCGTGGTGAGCAAAATCCAGGTGGTCACGATGCCGGCGCTGGAAATAGCCATCGCGCGCCACACCACCACTGGGCGCCGCGTCACGCGCCAGATGATGACCACGATCCAAAACACAGTCGCCGTGAGTGCGACTGCCAGCGCCACGGGCGAAAACTCCACCACAAAGCCCGGCACGCGCCGCAGCGCCGTGCGCGCCATGGCCGGCGGCCAGCCGGTTTGCAGCGCGATCCAGTACAGCCACACCACCAGAATCACAAAGCTGATGGCCATGATGGAAAACCAGTCGATCGCGTTGATGGTGCTGCGATTGACCGTGGGCAGCAAGAACGCGGCCAGCACAATTGCGCCGGGCAGCAACAGCGCCATGAGTGCTTCGTGCTCTTCTTCAGTGGCCACGAGATACAGCGCAAAGCCCACCACAAAGACAAGCGGCAGCGCGATATGCGAGGCCGATAGGCGGCTGCGCCAACGCCAAGCGGCCACCAGCGCGAAGGGCAGGGCCGGCCAGCCAAACACAATCAGGTTACGCGCGTAGTACGCCAGCGCATCGGGCTCTTGGCCGGCAAAGATACTGACGTTCCAGGCATGCCATAAATCAAGATATTGCGGCCCTTGCGGATGCAGGTTGTAGACCAGCGCCGCCCATGCCGCCACAATGGCCAGTGCCAGCGGTAGCGAGACTTGAACGAACAGCCGCCGCGCCGCCGCTAGCGGCTCATGAATGCCGAAGATAAAAGCGCTGAGCACAAGCGCGTACAGACCAATCTGCCAGCCGCGCGTGAGCGTAAGCGCGGCGAGCGCCAGCCCGATGAAAACCGTGCCGGTCTTGGGCACTTCAATGCTGCGGGCGAGGGAGTATAGCAGAAAGCACATCAGCGCGAACTGCGCCGCCTCGGCTGATGTTTCATGCAGCCGCATGAGCAGGCCGAGCGTGGCCAGCATGGTGAGCAGCGCACCGTCTGCAATCGCGCGGCCGTAGTCGCGTGGATTGGGCGCGCCGCCAAACATGAACTGCACCGGCTGCGCGGCCTTGGTGCGGCCCAAAACATAGGTTGCATACCAAATGCTGCCGGCGGCCAAAAAAATGAATGCTGCGGTACCCAGGCGCGCGGCCAGCGGTTCACCCAGCAGGGGCGCAAACAGCTTGAGCAGGAGGGCGGAAACCCAGAAGGTGAGCGGCCCTTCATCCACCACCGGTGTGCCCGCCACGGCTGGCAGCAGCCAGTCCAGCAGGCCGCCACTGGCCATCGACCAGGCGATGCCAAAGCCAATCGCATCGTCTTGCCGCCAGGGGTCGCGCCCGATCAGGCCCGCAAACGCATACGCGATCAGCAGCGCCCAGAGCAGGGCACGCGGCAGCTTTTGCGTGGCGCCCT
>JBOFGW010000358.1:0-3780 GCA_051649325.1 Burkholderiaceae bacterium
TTCGCTATTCAAGTTGTGACTTTCAAGCGGCCTTTTTGCGCCGTCAGCGTTTTTGCCAGCAGCGAGGTCAGCGCATACACATGCTTGATCGTCGGCGTAGGCACCTGCGTAATCTCACCCAGCTCAATCACACTTTTTACGAGCGCATCCAGTTCAAGCTGCCGGCCTGCTTCCACGTCTTGCAGCATGCTGGTTTTGTGTTGCCCCACGGCCTGCGCACCGGCGATGCGCTTTTCGATGTCTACCTTAAAGTTCACGCCCAGCGCAGTGCCCACGGCCTGCGCCTCTTGCATCATGGTGCGGGCTAAATCGCGCGTGGCGCTGTATTCGCAAATATCCTGCAGCGTGGCGTGCGTGAGCGCGCTGATCGGGTTAAAGCTCACATTGCCCCAGAGCTTGAGCCAGATTTCGCTGCGAATGTCTGTGCTCACAGGCGTTTTAAAGCCCGCAGCGCGAAACGCATCTGCCAGCGCGCGAATGCGTGGTGTATCACTGTTATCGATCTCGCCCAGCGGAAAGCGGTTGCCCTCCACCTGCTTAATCACGCCCGGCGCAATCAACTCACACGCAGGATAGGCCAGCGAGCCAATCACGCGCGATGCGTCGATGTTGGCCGAAATCACGCCGCCCGGGTCCACCGCCTCCACACGCTTGCCATCGTGCGGCCCGCCATGCTTTTGAAAGTACCACCATGGGATGCCGTTCTGCATCGAGACCACGATCGTCTGCGGCCCAAACAGCGCAGGCAGCTCAGGCGCCACGGGCGCGACTTGATGCGCCTTCATGCCCAGAATCACGACATCTTGCGTGCCTTTGTCTGCAGCAACCTGCGCAATCTTGTCGCTCGCAAACACCTGCGCAATGGTTTCACCGCCGTCTTCCGCGATCAGTTTCATGCCGCCCGCGCGCACCGCGGCCAGATTCGCGCCGCGAATGATCACGCTCACGTCATGCCCGCTGGCCGCGAGCTTGACCGCGAGAAAACCACCAATCGCACCTGCGCCGACCACGCAAATCTTCATGCTGCTGCCTTTGCTCCGTAGGTGTTCTTGAGAATTCCGAGTCCGCTGATTTCGACTTCTACCTCGCAGCCTTCACGCATCGGCAATGCGCCTAGTGACGTTCCGCAGGCAATCACATCGCCAGGCTCCAAGGTCATGTCTTGCGAAAGACGCTGAACTATTTCGGATGGTGAAAAGACCATATCCGAAATTGGAAAATTTTGGCGCTCTTTGCCGTTAATCCGGGTAAACACCGAGGCAGTGGACGCATCCAATTCGGTGTCGATCCACGGCCCCATCACGCCAAACGTGTCAAAGCTTTTGGCGCGCGTCCACTGCGCAAACGATGCGTCTTTGTGCAGCAGGTCAAACGCGGTCACGTCGTTCACGCAGGTGTAGCCAAAGATGGCCTCGCGCGCGCTGTGTGCATCCGCATGCGCGATGCGCTTGCCGATCACAATGCCCAGCTCGCCTTCATAAAACACTTTGCCGTCGTAGCTCTTGGGCGGCCGGATCACATCGCCAAAACCTGCGTAGCTATTGGGCGCTTTGATGAAATACAGCGGCTCAGCGGGAATCGCTTGGCCGAGCTTTTGTGCCAGCGCATGAAAGTTATTCCACAACCCAATCAGTTTTGTCGGCACGCACGGCGGCAGCAAGCGTACTTGATCAAGCGCCAGCATCCGGCCGGTGGATTGGGGTGACTCAAAGCAGGAACTGCCGGAAAAAACTGCGATGTGGTCACCTTGCACCTGGCCGAATTGAACTTGATCTTCGCACACAAAGCGGCACCACTTTGGCATTTCCGGTCAGCTCCAAAAAAGCCGCGCGCGAAGCTTGCAAGCGGCAAAAATAGCCGCGTACTATAACCTTCAGAAACGCGCGCAAACTCAGCGCGCAAGTAAAACAAGCTTTGCCATTGTGGTGCAAACACCTGAACTGGCTGAGCAATCTTAGGGGCTGTGGCCATATGCGATATGACGCATGGCTCAGCGGAGCGAGCGCAGGTCCGGCACGTCACACGCGTGCGAGCGACCAGCGCTTGATAAAGAGGCAACAACCAAATTGCGGTCCGCGCCGTTTTCAATGGCGTGGGCAGGTTACAAATGCAAAAAATTCTTCTATCGCAAGGAGTAGTTGCTATGAAACATGTAGTTCGCAGCATGGCAGGGGTGTTGGGTCTGGTGGCATGCCTGAGCACGCAGACGGTGCATGCACAGGAATGGAAGCCCACCAAAACCGTGGAGTTTGTTGTACCCGCGGGCACCGGCGGCGGTGCCGATCAAATGGCGCGGCTGATTCAGGGAATCATCAGCAAGAACAAGCTGATGGAACAGTCGATGGTGGTGGTGAATAAATCCGGCGGCGCGGGCGCGGAGGGGTTTTTGGACGTATCGCGCGCCAAGGGCGACCCGCACAAGATCATTATCAGCCTGTCAAACTTGTTCACCACCCCGCTGGCCACTGGCGTGCCGTTTAACTGGACCGAGATGACGCCTGTATCGATGATGGCGCTGGATCAGTTTGTGCTGTGGGTCAACGCCGAGTCGCCCTACAAAACCGCGAGCGATGTGATGAAGGTGGCCAAGGAGCGCACCGGCGCGCAGCGCCTGAAAATGGGCGGCACCGGCTCCAAGCAAGAAGACCAGATCATCACTGTGTCGATGGAAAAACAGGCTGGCGCCAAATTCATCTACATACCCTTCAAAGGCGGCGGCGATGTAGCGGTGCAATTGGTAGGCAAGCACATCGATACGACCGTGAACAACCCCATCGAAGCGGTGGCGCAGTGGCGCGCCGGCCAGCTGCGGCCCATCTGCGTGATGGATGAAAAGCCCATGCCCTATAAAACCAAAGTCACAGACACGATGAGTTGGGCCGACATTCCCACCTGCAAATCGCAGGGGCTGGATGTGCAATACACCATGCTGCGCGGCGTTTTCATGGCCCCCGGTGTGACTGAGCCGCAGCGCAACTATTACCTTGGGCTGCTCAACAAAGTGCGTGAAACGCCCGAGTGGAAAGAGTTCATGGAAAAAGGCGCGTTCAATCAAACCAATATGAGTGGCGCTGCATTTTCTGCGTGGCTGCAAAAAGAAGACAAGCGGCACGAAGGCTTAATGCGCGAAGCTGGCTTCATCGCCGCAAAATAACTGACAGTTCGTATTGATCCTCCTGCGGGTTGACCTGCGGGAGGATCGTTTGCTTTTTCAAGGGGCGCGCGTGGAATCCAAAGAAACACCCGCACAAGACGGCGCAGGCCGCACCATTCCAAACAAAATCGTTGAAATTGTCACTGCGCTGCTGGTGCTTGTGCTGGGCATTGTGGGTGCGGTGGACAGCCTGCGGCTGGGCGCGCGCTGGGCAGATGATGGCCCGCAGGCGGGCTACTTTCCGTTTTATGTCAGCCTGAGCATCTGCTTGGCTGCAGTCTGGATTTTGGTGCGCGCCATCATGCGTGCCAATCAAGGCGTGTTTTTGACGGGCGGGCAGCTCAAACCAGTACTACGCCTGTTCATTCCGCTGGTGGTGTATTGCTTGCTGATTGCCTTCGTGGGCATCTACGTGGCGTCGGTGATCTTTATCGCCTATTGCATGCGCACGATGGGCGGCTACAGCTGGATTAAGACCATTGCGATTCCGGTCGCGATCATGGCGTTTTTCTTTGCCGTGTTTGAAATTTGGTTCAAGCTGCCGCTGCCCAAAGGCCCGCTTGAAGCGGTGCTGGGCCTCTCGTAACGCGAGTTCAATCAAAGGTGCATCGACATGCAAGAACTCG
>JBOFGW010000359.1:0-2052 GCA_051649325.1 Burkholderiaceae bacterium
ATCCGATGACGTGTTCGGCGGCGGCGTCGGCGTTCGTTTCAACTTCTAATCCCAAATCCAATCATGCCCGGTCCGTCGTGATAGCGAACGGATCCATGATTCGGTGAATCGCTACAACGCGACAAAAAAGCGCCCTTTGAGGCGCTTTTTTTTGTGTGTGCCCAGCATGGGCACACACTTGGAGGTGAAAGTCCTCCCACGAGCTGACCACAGTGAGTGAAGGGAAGCGCAACTGCGGAAGGGTGACCGACGGTGGGGAAGAAGCGTGGAACGAAGTTGCGGGTTGATGGACAAGAACCGAATAGAAGGCGGTGCTGATTAAGGCGAGCGGGCCCAATTCCGCGAAGTTTTTGTGGTCAAGGATCAGAAACGTAGATTCGGCAATCGTGCAATGAAGGTGTGTGCAATTACCTGGGGAGATCTGGCCTTATGGATGAAAGTCCGACGTGTCTCGACGGAGCCAGAAGTCAGCAGAGGTCGTAGTAGCCGGTTTTTTGGTGAAGGACTGAACAAGCGAGAGAGTGAACCATCCAGGGTTATTGGTGAGGTCGTGCATCAGAAGCTCAAATCAACGAGGTCAACGGGATCGAGCAGCGGTGAAGCCGCAGGTCGGGCCGTGGATGATGAAACCAAGCGGGTAAACCTCGACGCGGAGCACTCAGGAACAACGCTGTTAGAAGCAGCGTTGGCAAGAGAGAATATGGTGCTGGCGTGGAAACGCGTCAAAGCCAATAAAGGCAGTGCAGGCAGCGATGGACTGACGATCGCTCAGACTCAGGAGGAGCTGAAGACGCGATGGCCGCAGGTCAAGGAAAGTATTTTGCTAGGCACTTACCGGCCACAGCCGGTGCGCCGGGTGATGATACCTAAGCCCGATGGTACAGAGCGCCAATTAGGGATACCGAGTGTGGTAGATCGACTGATCCAACAAGCGCTGTTGCAGGTGTTGCAGCCGCTGATTGATCCGTACTTTTCTGAGCACAGTTATGGCTTTCGCCCTGGACGTAGCGCGCATCAAGCGGTGCGGCAGGCGAAGGCGTACGTGCAGGCGGGTCGGCGGATTGTGGTGGACGTGGACTTAGAGAAATTCTTTGATCGCGTGAATCACGATGTGCTGATGAGCCGTTTGGAAAGACGGATTGCCGATGGCCGCTTGTTACAGTTGATTCGCCGCTATCTACAGGCGGGGATGATGTGCAATGGCGTGCTGATGGAGCGCTATGAAGGCACGCCACAAGGCGGCCCATTATCGCCCCTGCTGGCAAACGTGTTGCTGGACGAAGTAGATCAGGCGCTGAGCAAACGCGGCCACGCGTTTGTGCGTTATGCGGACGACTGCAATGTGTATGTCAAAACGCAGCGCGCTGGCGAACGCGTGATGGCGGGATTGAGGCGGTTATACGGTGATCTAAAACTTAAACTCAATGAAGCGAAAAGTGCGGTGGCGAAAGCATCGCAGCGGAAGTTTCTCGGGTTTAGCTTTTGGATGGCGGCCAAACGTCAGGTCAAGCTGAAAGTGGCGCCCAAAGCGCTCGACACGTTCAAAACGCGCATTCGTCAACTGACACGGCGCAGCGGAGGCAAAAGCATCGACCAGGTGGTGGAAAAGCTGCGGCCGTATTTGCTGGGCTGGAAGAATTATTTCCGGCTAAGCGAAACGCCGAAAATCTTCCAAAGCTTGGACGAATGGCTACGCCATCGACTGCGCACGCTGCACCTGAAGCATTGGAAGCGTGGTAAGACAGCGTATGCGGCATTGATCAAATTGGGTGCAAGCCCAAGTGATGCCCAGAAAGTGGCGCAAAACATGCGCTGCTGGTGGGCCAATAGCCGCTATCGCCTCAACCGCGCGCTGCCAATCGCTTACTTTGATCGGCTCGGCGTACCGCGACTCTCTTAACCTCAATCGTTTGAACCGCCGGATGCGGACCCGCATGTCCGGTGGTGTGGGAGGGAGCCAACTGGGCTACAGTTGGCCCCTATCCCGATAGCAGATCTATTTCAGAGTTTCAGGATTTATGGAGGGTAAAAACACCGTGGGCAGTGCGAACA
>JBOFGW010000360.1:0-6355 GCA_051649325.1 Burkholderiaceae bacterium
CCGCGTTGCGCGAGGAGGGCGTCTCCTACGCCATCGCCACCGCCCCAAACCCCTCCGCCATCAACGCCTTCTTCATCGCCTTGCGCGCCCGATGCACGCGAATCCCTACGTTCTGCTCGGTCAGCCCCAGGCGCTGGCAAAGCGATTCAGTGCTTTCGCCTTCAATCTCGCGCGCCACAAACACCTCCGCCACGCCGGCAGGCAGTTCATCCGCTGCGACTTGCACGCGATGCGCCAGCTGCTGCCACGCGTATTGCGCGTGCGGGTCGTGGCGCTGCACTGTGGCGTGGTCTGCGTGTTCGTTGATGGCCGCTTCCATCAGGGAATCGTCGCCCTCTTCGCTTTCCGAGGCCAAACTCACGGTGCGGCCGCGCTCGCGCCACGCGTCCATGATCTTGTGCTTCAAAATGCCGGTGAGCCATACGCGGTACGTTGAGCGGCCTTCAAAGTTACTGGATGCTCCGCTGCTTGCACGCTGCGCAGATTGAAGTGCCGCAAGCAAGGTTTCCTGCACCAGATCGTCGGCCAGATCCGCATCACCCACCTTTTGCATCGCAAAGCGGTACAGATAGTCGCGGTGGCTGGCGGCTTCTTGTGCGGTCACGGCGGCGGCGACGTGGGCGTGGGCGGCAAAATCCATGAGTGGGCTCCTTGAAACGGTGTTGTTGTTGCGACAGGTGCCAGTATTCAGGGCCAGAATCACGCGGTTCTCGCTGCAACATATCGTTTTGATAACTTTTGGTTGATAAACTTGCTACGCGCTGTCAGTGCGCGCCCACGTGTGCGACCAAGGCGTATGAACGACATGGCCGATATCCTCATCATTGAAGACAACGCAGAAATTGCGCAGCTGATCCGCCTGCACATGGAAGACCTTGGCCACAAGGCTGACTGGCAGGCTGATGGCACGGCCGGGCTAAAGCAGGCGCAGGCAGGTCGTTACGACTTGGTGGTGCTGGACGTGATGCTGCCGGGCATGGACGGCCTTTCCATTTGCCGAAGCTTGCGTGAAGACAAGAACAAGTACACACCGATTCTCATGCTCACCGCACGGGCGAGCGAGATTGACCGCGTGGTTGGCCTGGAGATGGGTGCAGACGATTATCTGGGCAAACCGTTTTCCATCGCCGAGCTGCAGGCGCGCGCCAAGGCGCTGCTGCGCCGCGCGGAACGCATGAGCGGCGGTGCGGCGGTTGCCGCATCGACGGCAAGCAGTTCCGCAGAAAAAATTGTGAGCGGCGCGCTTTCCATCGACTTGAAGCGCCGCGTCGTGCAACTGAACGGCCAGAGCGTCACGCTCACCGCCAAAGAATTTGATCTGCTCACTTTCTTTGCGCAAAGCCCCGGCCGCGTATATACCCGCGCGCAGTTGCTAGATGCCGTGTGGGGCACCACGCTGCAAAGCTATGAGCACAACGTCAACACGCACATTAATCGGCTGCGTGCCAAAATCGAGCAAGATCCGGCCGATCCCACCTTTATCCTGACGGTGCGCGGCGTGGGTTATCGGTTTTGTGACTAAGCATTGTTCATGGGCTTAAAACTCAGTTCACTCGGCACCCGCATCACGCTCTTGGTATTTACATTTTGCGTGGTGATCGCAGCCATTTTCGCGGCGGCTCTGCTCTATGCGCAGAGCCAGTTTTACTATGAGACGCGGCAGCGCCAAGGCATGCAGTTTGCCGCCAACGTGGTCAAGACCTACCCCAACCTTTCCAAGATTTCCACCGTCAACCGTGAAGAAATAGAAGACCGGTTTGAGCAGCTTTTGCTGCTGGAGCCGGGCAGCGCCATTTACTTGCTGGACAACAGCGGTCAAATTCTCGCCCGCCATTCCAGGGAAACCAGCGGGCAGCGCTTGCCCAGCGTTTCGCTGGCGCCGTTTTCGCAGGTGATGGGTAGTCCCATGAGCAAGGTCACGCTGGGCGATGACCCGGATTTTCCGAACGACCCTTGCCTATTTGGCGTGGCACCGCTCAACTACGCCGGCACGCAAACCGGTTATCTCTACGTGATCATGCGCCCGCAAGAAAATTATGTGCGCGAGCTGCTGATGACGAGCTACGCCAACCGCAGCGCGCTGGGCATTGCGATTGGCGCGACCTTGGCGAGCGCGCTGATGGTGTGGGCGCTGCTCTCGCTGCTGACGCGGCCGCTGCGGCAGCTCACCGCCGCGGCAGATGCCATCAAAACTGCAGGCGACGCACCCGCAGCAACGCAGTTGCCGCATAGTGCGCGCAAAGATGAAATCGGCCGCCTATCACGCGCCTTTGGCAGTGTGCTTGAGCGCTTGGCAGACCAGTTTGGCCGCATCAAGCGCATGGACGCCACGCGGCGTGAGTGGGTGGCCAGCATCTCGCACGATCTGCGCACGCCGCTCACCTCACTCACCGGCCATTTGGAAACCGTGCAACTGCGCGGCGAGCACATGCCGCAAGAGCAGCGCCAGCAGTTCATCAATACCGCGCTGCAAAACGCCAAGCATTTGGACAAGCTTTCCGCATCGCTGCTGGATTTTGCGCGGCTCGATAGTGACGATGTGCCGCTGGACAAAACCCCCACGCCCATCGGTGAGCTGCTGGACGGCGTTGCCGCGCGCTTTGCTCCCAATGCGCAGCAACGTGGCGTCAAACTGGTATGCGACTACCCGGCGCTACCGCTCATCACGGTGGACAACGGCTTGATCGAGCGCGCCATTGCCAACCTGGTGGACAACGCGCTGCGCTACACGCCCGCGGGCGGCATCATCCGCCTGGGCGCAGAAGACAGCAAGCGCTGGCTGATGATCTCTGTGTGCGACACCGGCCCCGGCATTGGCGCAGAAGATTTGCCGCATTTGTTTGAAAAGTTCTACCAAGGCAGCCGCCAGCGCGAAGGCCGCGGCCATGCGGGCTTGGGGCTCGCAATTGTGAAACGCGTTGCAGAATTGCACGGCGGCAACGTCAGCGTGCAGAACCGCCCGAAGGATTCAGGTGGCGGCGCCAAGTTCATCATTGCGCTAGCGCGCGAAAAAGCTAAAGATTCAAAGTAGCGTTACGCAATATCCATGAGCCTCTTCAGCCATTTTTGGCTCAGGATGCGCGTGGATATTGCGTACTCGATTCAAAACTTTACATATCTTTGCGTGAACTAAAGCCGCGCTTGGTTAACCTAACGCATCATGAAAGCTGATTCTCTTGCCGCTCTTGTTGTGGTGAGCGGCTGCGCGCTATGCAGCATGCCGCTGCAATTGTTGGCGCAACCGGTCAACGTTGATCTGGCCACTTGCGGCCGCATCGCCAACGATGCCGAGCGCTTGAAGTGTTACGACAGCATTGCGCGCCCGGTCACACCTGGCCTCGCCGAGCCCGACAAATTGCCGCCCGATGTGAGCGCGGTGCCAACGCCGCAGGCGCAAGACGCCAAGACCGAAAAAAACGCAGAGCTGCAACAGGCGCGCTCTTTTCTGTCGCGCACCTGGGAGCTGGAGCGGGTGGATAAACGCGGCACGTTTGAATTTTCCAGCTACCGGCCAAGCTACTTCTTTCCGCTGCATGTGAGCGACGGCATCAACCGCGCGCCCAACAGCCCGGCGCCGGGCCGCGCGGTGACCAATGTGCCACCGTATAAAACTACAGAAGCCAAGTTGCAGCTGTCATTCAAAACCAAACTCGCGCAAAGCATTGGCCCGCTGGGCTCAGATCTGTGGTTTGGCTACACGCAGCAAGCGCTGTGGCAATTGTGGAGCGGCAATATCTCCACACCTTTTCGTAGCGTTGACTATGAGCCGGAGCTGATTCTCACCGGCCCGGTTCCACCGCCGCTGCAAGACCTGCCGCTGCTGTCTAATTTTGGCTGGAAGTTCCGCATGCTCAACCTTGGCCTGGCGCATCAGTCCAACGGCCAGACGCAGCCCTCTTCGCGCAGTTGGAACCGCCTGTACCTGGTGGGTGGATTTGAGAAAGACGATTTCTCTGTACTCGCCAAGTTCAACCGCCGCCTGCCGGAAAGCGATGACGACAATCCGGACTTGACTGATTTTGTCGGCCGCGCAGAACTGCAAGGCGTGTGGCGGCTAAAGCAGCAAACCCTCTCGCTACGCCTGCGCAACAACCTCAAAGCAAGCGGCAAAGGTTCGGTACAGTTTGACTGGCAGTTTCCACTGGCCGGAGAAAACCTCAAAGGCCACGTGCAACTATTCAGCGGCTACGGCGAAACACTGCTGGACTACAACTACAAGCGCAATACCGCCAGTTTTGGATTGACGTTGATCGATTGGTAAGGGCAGTACGCAATATCCATGGGCATTTCCAGCCATTTTTGGCTCAAAACCCGCATGGATATTGCGTATGGGTTATTCGTTAAGCGAACAACCCAGGATTCTTAGCGCTCCGACATCGCCAGATTCACACCTAGCGCCGCAAACGCAGACGCAAATCCGCGCCGCAGCCAGTTTTGTACGCTGGCAGACTCAATCACCACAGCGCGAAACGCATGCGCAAGCAGCCCGTACACAACGAACACCGCAAACGTCATGACCATGAACACGGCACTCAACAACAGCAGTTGCCAGAGCGGCGATGCGGCCGTGGGGCTGACAAACTGCGGCAGAAAGGCGAGAAAAAAGATTGTGAGCTTTGGATTGAGCACATTCAGCAGCATGGCCCGCACCACCAGGCGCATGGCCGTGGCCTTAGGCGCGGCCGCGTCCACTGCAAATGCAGACCGGTCTTTCCAGGTCGCATACGCAATGTAGAAAAGATAAGCGACGCCTGCGTATTTGAGCACCTGAAACGCCAGCGCACTCGTATGCATGATCGCGGCCAACCCGAGCACCGTGGCGAGCAAGTGCGGCAGAATTCCTGCAGTGCAGCCCAGCGCCGCCCAGATGCTCGCCCTGCGGCCTTGAATGATGCCAGTGGAGACAGTAAAGATCACGCCCGTGCCTGGGACTAGGACCACGATGAGTGAAGTGATGAGAAATTCGATAGAAACCACAGGCGCACTCCTGAATAGAAACGGCACAATCGGGTACATCTTTTATGCATCGACTACGCAATATCCACGGGCATTTTCAGCCACTTCTGGCTCAAAACCCGCATGGATAATGCGTAAATGCCATTTTAAGGCGTCAAAATCGTCGACCCCGTAGTCTTGCGACTCGCCAGCAATTCCTGCGCTTTGCCAGCGTCTTGCAATGCAAATCGGTGATCAATCGCGATTTTGATTTTCTTGGTCTTGAGCAGCGCAAAGAACTCATCGCTCGCCGCCTGCAATTTTTCAAGCGTATTCACGTGCGTGCCCAGCGTGGGCCGCGTGACGAAGAGCGAGCCTTTGGCGGCCAGAATGCCCAGGTTCACACCTTCCACCGCGCCGCTGGCGTTGCCAAAGCTCACCATCAGGCCGCGCGGCTGCAGGCAATCGAGCGAAGCGAGCCAAGTGTCTTTGCCCACACCGTCATACACCACCGGGCATTTGGCGCCTTTGGTCAGCGCTGCTACACGCTCGACTACATTTTCTTTGCTGTAATCGATTGTCTCCCACGCACCGTTTTGTTTGGCCAGCGCGCATTTTTCTGCGCTTGAAGCCGTACCGATGAGTTTGACCTTGAGCGCTTTGGCCCACTGGCAGGCAATCAGGCCGACGCCGCCGGCCGCGGCATGGAACAAAATCGTCTCGCCGCCCTGCAAGCGATAAGTTTGGCGGAACAGGTATTGCACCGTGAGGCCCTTAAGCATGCTGGCAGCCGCCTCTTCATCGCTCACCCACTTCGGCAGCTTGATGACTTGCGCAGCAGGGTGCAGTTTTTCTTCTGCATACGCGCCCTGCGGCCCCTGGCAGTAGGCCACGCGATCACCTTTTTTCACATGCGACACACCCTCGCCCACCGCCATCACCTCGCCCGCTGCCTCAAAGCCCAGTGTGAGTGGAAAGCCCGCGGGCGCGGGATACAGCCCGGTGCGAAAGTAAATGTCGATAAAGTTCAGGCCAATCGCGCGGTTCTTGATCTTGACCTGCCCCGGCCCTGGCGCGCCGATCTCGACATCTTCATATTTGAGCTGATCTACGCCGCCGTTGGCGTGAATGCGGATGGCTTTAGTCATCTGGGGTTTCCTTCGTAGTTTTCTTCTGGGTCAAAATCAATATGCCGCCCATCACCAGTGCGGTACCCGCGAGCTGCAGCGCAGTAATAGGCTCGGCCAAAATCCATGCGGCCAAGAATAGCGTAGACACTGGCCCGATCATGCCGGCCTGCGCGGTGCTGCCGGGGCCAATGCGTGCCACCGCCATCATGGTCATGATCACCGGCAGCACAGTGCATAGCGTGGCGTTAATCAGCGAGTAGCCCCAGACGACAGAGCTTTGCGTAAACAAG
>JBOFGW010000361.1:0-3129 GCA_051649325.1 Burkholderiaceae bacterium
GAGGCGACTGCGCTGCGCGCCGCGGTGCTGAACGCGGGCGGCTCGGTGTATTACCGCTACTTGTCGGTAAATGCGTTGCTGGCGGTGTTGCCGGTGAACCAGGTGATGAATATCGCCAGCCGCGCCGATGTGGAATCTATTTCGCCTAACCGCCTGGCTGCACAGTCGGCCAGTTTTCAAGAGCAAATCACCGGCGCCGCAGCCGTGCGCGCGGCCATGAACAACACCGGGCTGGATGGCCGTGGCGTGGGTATTGCGCTACTGGACTCTGGCGTGATGCGCGAGCACATTAACTTTGTCGACGCAAGCGGCAACAAGCGGATTCAACGCAGCGTTGGTTTTGCCCAAGTCGGCGACAGCAAAGGCCCCAAGCTGGGCAAGAAAAACTGGGAAGTCGGCGTCGATATTTCCAGCGCGCTGTATCCCGGCAGCAAAACCTTGGCGGACTATGAAAAGAGCATTGATCGCGAAAAGGCCAAAGACGCTGACGACGAGTACGGTCACGGCACCTTTGTAGCCGGCGTTGCCGCTGGCCTTGGCCGCGGCACTACCGTGGACAGCACCGGCATCGCGCCGGGCGCCAGCATTTACGACCTGCGCGTGTTGAATGAATCTGGCCTGGGCCAGGTGGGCGACGTGCTGGCCGCGATTGACTGGGTGATCTACCACCACAAGGAATACAACATCCGCGTGATGAACATCAGCCTGGCCAGTGATTCCACTGAATCGTATTTAACGGACCCGCTGTGCCGCGCCGTGCGCGCCGCCGTGGCCTCCGGCATTACTGTGGTGGTAGCCGCCGGCAACTACGGCAAGGCTGCAGACGGTACTGAGATGTATGGCAGCATTTCCTCACCCGCCAATGAACCCAGCGTCATCACCGTGGGCTCGGCCAAATCTGCAGATACCTTGACCCGTGCTGACGACGTGATCAACAGCTTCAGCTCGCGTGGCCCCACGCGTGGCGGCTTGCTCAACGCCAATGGCGAGCGCGTGCCCGACAACTTGCTCAAGCCTGACTTGGTCGCGCCAGGCAATGCAGTGATTTCTGCAGAAGCATCGATTGATTCCAAACTGCGCGGTAATGGCCTGACCAACCGCCATCCCAATTTACGCGTGGGTCGCGACAGCCAAGTGGAGCGGGGCCTGATGAAACTGTCTGGCACCTCCGTGGCCGCACCTGCCGTTACCGGTACGGTGGCATTGATGCTGCAAGCCAATCCCGGCCTGACGCCGCCGCTGATCAAAGCCGCGCTGCAATACAGTGCGCAACCGCTCCCCAAAGCAAGCTTGATCCAGCAAGGTGCCGGTCTGCTCAATGTGGATGGTGCGGTGCGCATTGCACAAAGCCTGCATACTGATATTGCCAGCGCCATCCGTGGCAACCGCATCCGCGTGGGCGACTCGTTGCTTGCGCCTGGCAGGACGTTGCCCAGTCCAGTGTCGATGGTGAACAACGAGGCGATCGCCTGGAGCCGGCTGGTGTTTGCCGGCGGCTCATCGGTGCTCAGCGGCAACGCGCTCTTCACTCAATACCAAGCGTTTTACGATCCGCGCCTGCTGTGGGTGCAAGACCGTGTGCGCGCCTACCAAACGACCGACTGGGCCACGCCCGTGGCCAGCAACGGCGCTACCTTGTACTTCCGCTCCATGCGCGAAGTGCCAAGCGGCTATACCGGCGCGCTCACTACGCCCAACTTGCAATCTGCCAATGCACTGGCAGGCGACAGTAATGCGGCGCTTGGCACGGGCGTGTTTGTGCCTACCGCCAATCTCGCGAGCGGTGTCAGCCAAGGGGTTGGCAAGGTGATGGCCGAGGGGCTGCGCGCCAGCGGCGGCGGCGTGCAGGGCAGCAGCCTGCCGATGTTGGGCGAAGGTGTTGTTTTCAAGGACGGGCAAAGTACTGGTGTTGGCAAGGTCATGGCAGAAGGGCTGACCAATGGGGTTGGTAAAGTCATGGCTGAATCCGGTCAAATTTCTGTGCAGAGTTCTTCCAGCATTGATCCGGCTGGCGAAAAATAAGAAGGCAGGTGTTCAACCCGGAGCGCCATCGGCGCAGGGTTGATAAGTGCCGAAGAAAGAACTTGATGATCGACATGCATGACTACCCAAAAGCAGCAAAGACGACTTGGATTGTCTTTGCTGTGTTGGGTGCTGCGGCGATTGTCTTTAGCTTTACGCAGCTCTGGCAGGTGCCACAAGATTTATGGTGGCAGGTGATCATCGGCACAGCTGGCGCCTTGATAGCCAGTTACTTTCCTATCAAACAACCCAACACCAAGCTCGCTTTTTCCGCATCAGATCTATTCTTGTTTTTGCTGCTGTGCATCGCGGGCACGACCGCCGCTGTTATTGCGACTGCGCTGGACTCATTTTTATGCGCACTGCGCAGTTCCAAGCGTTGGACAAGCCGCTTAGGTTCACCGGCTTTCTGCGCTCTGGGCATGCTGGCAGCAGGCTCGGCGTACCAGTATCTGTTAACCGAGTTCCAGGCGTGGGGGCTTGGGCGGCCTGAATCGGTGTTGAGCGCTGTACTGGTGGCCGCGACCATTTATTTTTTAATTCATGATTTCTTGATCACCGCGATCTTTCAGCTAAAGGCGCGGCAAAAAATCTCTCTCAGTGCATGGATTAGCGATTCTTACTGGTACTGGCTCATGCTGCTCGTACCCGCCATCATCGCGGGGCTGCTGTTTATTACCATGGAACGCCTGGGCGTTGCCGCGCTGATGGTGGCCGCGCCGGTGGTTCTGCTCGCAGCCTCCAGCCTGCACTACTACTTTGGCAACGTAGAAGTACACATGCTGCAGCTCAAAGAGTCTGAGGATTATTTAAAGAAGCTCGCCGCCAGCGAAGAGAAGTTCCACAAAGCCTTTGATAAAGCGGCGATCGGCTTGGCGCTTATCGATGAAGACCTCCATCTGGTGCAGGCTAACGAAGCGTTTGCTGCGATCACGGGTGAGTTCACCAAAAAGGGCGTGCCGCGCTCGGTGCGCCAGTACCTGTCGGTGGATTCATGGCGCACGTTTAATGAAGAATATGCGCAGTGGCGCCAAGATCCGGTTCGGCCGTTTACGCAAGAACTGCACATCGCCTGTGCGCAGCCGCGTGAGTGCTGGGTGCATGCCA
>JBOFGW010000362.1:0-4453 GCA_051649325.1 Burkholderiaceae bacterium
GGTGTTGCAGTCGGCGTAGCTGTAGGCGTTGGTGTTGAACCCACCGGTGGTGTAGCCGTCGGCGTCGGACTCGGGGATGCTGTTGGCGTAGCCGTGGGCGTCGAACCCACCGGCGTCGTGGAGCCACCGTCGCTACCGCCACCGCAGCCGGTCACGGCCAGCAACGCAGTCATCGTAAGGGCGCTAACGAGCAGGGTCTTGCGTGTCGTGCTTGGTTTCATGCCTGGTTCCATTCCATTCAGTGATTTGATTATGGTGCGGCTAGATACGCGGCAATGTCGCGCGCTTCAGCCTGGAAAATAGAGCCCTGTAGGTAGCGCATTTCAGGCACTTTGACCAACGCGTTCATAACAGTGCTTGGGCTGTTTGCGCCGCGCAAAATGTTTTTGCTGTTCTTAAGAGGATCAGCCATGTGGCAAAAAACGCAGTTATCGGCGTACAGCTTCTTACCTGCAACGACGTTGCCGACGGGTGTTGGAGTGGCGGTTGGGGTTGGCGTCGGGGTCGCCGCTGGTGTCGGCGTCGCGGAGGGAGTCGGCGTCGCAGTTGGGCCCGGCGTGGGTGTTTGCATCGGTACCGGGCTGGCGGTAGGAGTTGGCCCAGGCCCAGGGGCTGCAACCGGAGCGCGGCCCTGCGCGGCGGCAAGCGCTTTTTCCGACTCGCTATCCAGCTCTCCTACCCCGCAACCAGACATGGCAAGCATTCCTGCGAGGGTAAGGGCTGACATAGTCAACCGGCTGGGCACTCTGGCGCACTTCATTATTGGCTCCCACAACAGACATTGCGCGTCCAAACAACCGTGTATGGACGCGCCTAGTTGCAGGTTTTGATTGGACTAGGACAAAGTGGTTCCCGAAGTGCCGTGATCTGCAAAATTATTGTGAAAATGGCAACATACGTACGTGCCTGCTCGACACAAATGTGGCTTGCCGGGGTCTTTGGACCGCTTTGCGACCCGGCCAGCGCAGTTCAAAAACACCAAGACGCAGATTTTACGGGCATTTTCAAGCATTTTTGCCTCAAAAAGCGCATGAATATTGCGTACTCACTTTTAAAACACTGATTCTTTTCATGCACCCTCTTCTACTCGCACTGATCTCTGTACTTCTATGGTCCACACTCGCTTTTCTGGGGCTTAAGCTTTCCCATATCCCGCCGTTCTTGCTGGTAGGCATTGCCCTGTGCATTGGCGCGCTGGCCAGCGTGCGCCACCTCGCGCAGTGGAAGGCCGTCACACCCAAGTTGCTGCTGCTCGGTGTATTTGGGCTGTTTGGTTTTCACTTTTTTCTGTTTGTGGCGCTACGCAGCGCACCGGCGATTGAAGCCAACCTCATCAATTACCTGTGGCCGCTGCTGATTGTGGTGCTGGCGCCGGTGATACTACCTGGCACAGCGCTCACAGCGCGGCACATCCTGGCGGCGCTGCTGGGTTTTGGCGGTGCGGCGCTTCTGGTCACCGGCGGCAAGCTGGGGTTTGACACTAAATACGCGCTGGGCTACGGCTGCGCGCTCGCATCGGCCTTTATCTGGGCGATTTACTCGCTTGCCACCAAGCGGATGGGCGCGTTTCCCACTGGCGCTGTGGGTGCGTTTTGCCTGCTCTCCGGCCTGCTATCGCTTGCCTGCCACGTGGCGCTTGAGCCGCGCATGATGCCGGCAGGCAGCGATTGGCTGTGGCTCGCATTAATGGGACTGGGGCCGATGGGCCTGGCGTTCTTCACGTGGGATGCAGCCATGAAGCGCGGCGATGCACGCGCCATCGGCTCGCTGTCTTACCTAACGCCGCTGCTTTCTACGGTGCTGCTTGCTGTCACCGGCGCCGGCAAGCTCAACGCGCTTTCGCTCGCCGCGATGGCGTTGATTGTGGGCGGCGCGGTGCTGGGGACAATGCGGAGCCACCCTCTTTCCAGTTCCACCACTTGAGTTTTTCGGGGTCGGGGTTTGGCGTGCTTGCGTAGTACACCGCGCAGCGGAATGTGTAGAGCACGCAGGGGTCTTGCCGTGCCCGCGTCATGTCACACAGGCGGTCGTACATCTCTTGCGGGTCCGCGCCCTTGAGCTGCGCCACCGAGGTATAGCCCAGTTGCACCAAATCTGCCGCAAGCGATTTGCCAATTCCGGGAATCACCGTCAACGCTTTGATGACCGCGCTGCTGCGTGTTTGTGCGCCGCGCCGACCGCGCGCATGCACAGCGGTTTCAGCCATTGTTTACCTCGCGCTCCATCATGCGCTGATAGTCTGGCCAGGTTTTGCCGGGCTCATCGGCAAACACGCGCGCGGTTTCTTCAATGCCGCGAATCCGGTCGAGCCGGAAGGTGCGAAACCCATCGCGCAGCTCGCACCAGGCCGCCAGGCTCCAGGTGCCGCCCCAGAACGCGCAGGCCAGCGGCCGCACATCGCGCTGACTGCGCAGTGCGCGCATGTCTTCATAGTCCAGGTGCAGCACGCGGTGGTTGCGGATCGCGTCGCGCATCACATCCAGCCGCTCGCCCACCACTTTGTCGATGAAAAAATCCGGTGAATACAGCGGCGTGCGCTCCAGCACCACGCGTTTGTCTCTGGGCAGGGCTGACGCGATCTTTGCCAGCGCCAGCTCCGCTGCCTTGGCCAGCGCCGGACTGCTCCAGGCCTTGACCATGCGCGCACCAGCCACCAACGCTTCAATCTCGTCGTAGCTAAACATCAGCGGCGGCAGGTCGTAGCTCGCATTGAGCCGGTAACCCACCCCTGCTTCACCTTCGATGGGCACGCCTGAGGAAAGCAAGTCCGCAACGTCGCGGTAGACCGTGCGCTCTGAAACTTCGAGCCAGCCGGCGAGCTGCGCAGCGGTCGTGAGCCGCCGTCCTCTTAAATACTGAACGATTTCAAATAAACGATCAGCGCGGCGCATGCATGCTCATTTCAGCTTGACCAACTTCTCTTGAAATTCCTGGACAAGCCAGCGCTTGCCTTTTTGCACCACGATGTGCCCTTCCGCCTCTAGCATGCGGCGCTGATAGTCCGTGCCACCGGGATACTTTTCATTCAACGAACCGTCGCTCTTGAGCGTACGCCAGAAGGGCGTAATGGTTTTTGCGCCACCGTCGCGCAGCTCTTGCGCTGCACCGGCCACAATGTTGGTAAACATGCCTGTGGTCATGGGGCAGGTGATGTCTGCCTTGTGTTTTTTCGCAAGGCGCTTGGCAATTTCTGCCGTGGTGGTGAGCTCGCCCTTGCCCACTTGCTGCATCAGCGATTCAATTTCGCGCGGTGAAGACACCAGCATGGTGCCGCCGTACTTGGGATTTTCAGGCATCCAGGTTTGAAAGATGCGCTGCGGCAGTTCGCGCACCACATGCGGCGCGGGCGCATCGCTCAGTTTTTGCAGGAAGGTTTTGGGCATAGGAAGCAGCTCAACGAAAGGCATTTCACATTGCTCTACGCTTTATCCATGCGGGTTTTGGAGCAAAAATGCCTCAAAACCCGCATGAATATTGCGTAGAGCATCTATGCAAACGCATCAATTCATCGCATGAACGCCAACGCGATTGCCTTCGGTATCCATGATGTGCGCAAAAAATCCCATGCCCGGTGGCAACGCGGTCTTGGGCACCACAATCTTGCCGCCCGCTTTGGTGACGCGGCCAAGCACCGTGTCGATGCTGGGCTCTGCGTTGAGATACACCACCGTGCCTTCCGCGCTGGGTTTGCTCTCTGCGCTATGCATTACGCAGCCGCTCACACCCATTTCTTCCGCAGGAAAAATCGCCAGCTCATCGCCAATAATTTCGCGCTTGAGCGACACGGCAAATACGGTTTCGTAAAACTTGACTGCGCGCGGCATATCGGCGGCGGGGATTTCAAACCAGTTGACTGCGTTTTGATTCATGACAAGCTCCCGTGAAGTGGAGTTTGTAGCGTAGTCGCCCCCTCCTGACAACGGTTTGTCAGGAGTGTGGCGGCAGGCGGAATCAAGTGAGCGCGCGCTCCGGATAGTCTTGTGTCAGTTGCTTGTACCTATCTGCAACTGCTGATCGACCCATTCAATCCAATGAATCACCGGCGTCTCCGTGCCGCTTTGCAGATGTGTGAGGCAGCCGATGTTGGCAGACAAAATCACCTCCGGCTTGGCTGCTTGTAAATTGCCGAGCTTGCGGTCGCGCAGTTGTGTGGCAATCTCTGGCTGCAGCACCGAATACGCGCCAGCCGAGCCGCAGCACAAATGGCTTTCATTGAACGGTTTGAGCTGCACGCCGCACTTGGCAAGCAAACCCTCGGTTACGCCTTTGAGCTGCTGCCAGTGTTGCAGGGTACATGGTGGATGAAAGACCGCTGAAATCCCCTCTCCCGCGTGCGGGAGAGGGTTAGGGTGAGGGCGCATTCTCTCCACTATCTTGTGCGCCAGTGCATCCGCAAACTGCGCAAGGTACTCCCCAACGTCCTGCGTCATTTCGCTAACACGCTTTGCCTTGT
>JBOFGW010000363.1:0-3181 GCA_051649325.1 Burkholderiaceae bacterium
GGTTCGTTAAGCCGTACGTATTTGTAGAAAACTGGGTCCCGGCCTTCGCCGGGACGACAGGTGTTAAGAGCGCAAAGCGAGCTTACGCAAAACTACGCGCCTCACCCTCACCAAACAAATTGCTCGTACAGCGCCCGCAAATGCCGGGGTGCTCCGCATCATGGCCCACATCATCGCGGTAATGCCAGCAGCGCTCGCACTTAGCGTGTTCTGACGCGCTCACCACGACGCGCTCCTCTCCTTCATGCACCGTAGCGCGCGAAGTGATGGTGACAAAACGCAGATCATCTCCGAGTGATTGCAGTGCGTTGAGTAGCTCGCCCTGCGCATACACATCCAGCTCCGCTTGCAGGCTGGAGCCCACTTTGCCCAGCGCCCGCACGTCTTCAATCGCCTTGGTCACGCCAACTTTCCAGGCGCGCAGCATGTCCCATTTGATGAGCAGCATATTCGCGTCCGCAACTTCTGGCACATTATGCACCGTGTTTTCAAACACAGTCACTTGTTTAGGTGCTACAAACGCCCAGGCTTCTTCTGCCGTGAAAGACAGAATCGGCGCCATCGTCGTGAGCAGCCAGCGCGTAATGTGATGCAGCGCGGTCTGCGCAGAGCGGCGCGCGGTAGAGCCCGCCGCAGCGGTGTAAAGCCGGTCTTTGAGAATATCCAGATAAAACGCGCCCAGATCTTCTGCGCAAAATACCTGCAGCTTGGCCACGACTGGATGAAACTCAAAGCGCGCATAGCTTTCACGCATCTGCGCATCCAGCCGCGCCGTGAGCGCAAGCGCGTAGCGGTCGATTTCCAGCAGTTGATCCATCGGCACGGCATCGCGCGCGGCATCAAAATCGCTGATGTTGGCGAGCAAAAATTTGAGCGTGTTGCGGATGCGACGGTACACCTCGACTACGCGCTTCAAAATCTCATCGTTAATGGACAAGTCGCCGGAATAGTCCGTGCTCGCCACCCACAAGCGCAAGATTTCCGCGCCGAGTTTGTTGAACACTTCCTTGGGCTCCACGCCGTTGCCCAAGCTCTTGCTCATCTTGCGGCCTTCACCGTCCACCGTAAAGCCGTGTGTGAGCAGTGCGTTGTACGGCGCGCGGCCTTCCAGCATGCAGCCGGTGAGCAGTGAGGAATGGAACCAGCCGCGGTGTTGATCGCTGCCTTCCAAGTACAAATCGGCCGGCCAGTGATGCGCGTGCGGGTGTGATCCGCGCATCACGTGATAGTGCGTTGTGCCAGAGTCAAACCACACGTCAATCGTGTCTTTGTTCTTCACATACGCATCAGCATCCGCTGCGCAGCCAACGCGGGTGAGCAAATCTTTGGCATCCAACGATTGCCACGCCTCAATGCCACCTTGCTCCACCGCCTGCGCAATCAGTTCCAGCAGCTCCGTGGTACGTGGGTGCCACAGCCCGGTTTCTTTGTGCACCAAAAACGCCATCGGCACGCCCCATTGACGCTGGCGCGAGAGCGTCCAGTCCGGCCGGCCGGCGATCATGTTGTACAGGCGTGATTTGCCCCAGCCGGGAAAGAACTGCGTCTGCTCGATCGCGGCCAGCGCGGTTTCGCGCAAACTTTTCTTGCCGTCATTCGGCTTGATGTCCATGCCGGCAAACCACTGGCTGGTGGCGCGGTAGATGATCGGCGTTTTGTGCCGCCAGCAGTGCATGTAGCTGTGGCTGAATTTTTCTGAATGCAGCAGCGTGCCGGCTTCGCGCAGCTTGTCCACAATCTGCGGATTGGCCTTCCAGATATGTTCGCCGCCAAAAAACGGCAGCCAGCTCGCATACACACCGTTGCCTTGCACGGGGTTGAGAATCTCATCGTCGTGCATGCCATGCGACTTGCATGATTGAAAGTCTTCCACGCCGTACGCAGGCGCGGAATGTACGATGCCCGTGCCTGTGCCCAGTTCCACATACTCGCCCAGATACACGGGAGAAAAGCGGTTGTAGCCGGCATCCATGTGCGCAAGCGGATGTTGAAAGCGGATCAGGTTGAGCGCGGCACCTTTGCAGGTGGCGAGTGTTTTGTAAGCCGCGATGTTCCAACGCTTCATATTCGCTTCAACCAGCTCCTTTGCAAGCACGAAGCACTTGTCGCCCGCATCCACCAGCGCGTAATCAAATTCCGGGTGCAGATTCAGCGCCTGGTTGGCGGGGATGGTCCAGGGCGTGGTGGTCCAGATCACCGCCGCGGCGGGCTTGGGCAACTGCTTCAGGCCAAACGCTTTGGCCAGCAGCGGTGCATCTTCCACGCTGATGGGAAAGGCCACGTCCACCGCAAAGTCGATCTTGTCTTCGTACTCCACCTCGGCCTCGGCTAGCGCGCTGCCGCAGTCGAAGCACCAGTTCACGGGCTTTAAGCCGCGGAAGACGTAACCTTTCTCGATGATCTTGGCGAGCGCGCGGATTTCATCGGCCTCGTTCTTGGGGTTCATGGTTTTGTAAGGGTTGTCCCAGTCGGCCAGCATGCCCAGGCGTTTACGGTCAACGAGTTGCTTTTCAATTTGCCCTTGCGCATACGCGCGCGCATGCTTGAGCGTTTCGGCCGCGGGCAAGCCTTTGCCAAATTTTTTCTCGACCTGGATTTCAATCGGCATCCCGTGGCAATCCCACCCCGGTACAAACGGCGCATCAAAGCCGGCCATGGTTTTGCTTTTGACCACGATGTCTTTGAGAATGTTGTTCACTGCATGGCCAATATGCAGCTCGCCATTGGCGTACGGCGGGCCATCATGCAGCACAAACATGGGCCGGCCCTTGCTTACGGTGCGGATGCGTTGATACACGCCTTTGTCGTCCCAGGCTTTGATCCAGCCGGGCTCGCGCTTGGGCAAGTCGCCGCGCATGGGAAACGGCGTGTCGGGCAAATTCAAAATACTGCGGTAATCGGTTTTAGTGTCTGACATAAGATTGAACAATAGGCGCTGAATTTTAATTCCCTCTCCCGCGCGCGGGAGAGGGTTAGGGTGAGGGCATTTGAGTCTTGTCGGGCAACGCTTAAAAGTTAAGCGTTCACACCGACATGCTAATTCGTGCTGGCAATGCGATGCCCAGTGCCGCGCGGGCATTGGCTGCATCTTGATCCATGGCAAGTTTGAGCGTATACATGCTGCTGAACTTTTCTTCGTCGCGTATTTTTTTCATGAATTCCACGCGCACCAGTTTGCTGT
>JBOFGW010000364.1:0-24550 GCA_051649325.1 Burkholderiaceae bacterium
CGAGCACAGCGAAGCAATCTCATCGTGCGAAGTGCATCACCTTGTGGGCTGAGATTGCTTCGCTGTGCTCGCAATGACGTTCTTAGGGCCATACGCAATATCCATGCGCCTTTTCAGCCGAAAATAGCCTAAAACCCGCATGAATATTGCGTAGACCTAAATAAATCAGCCAAAAACCGCGCAAATCGCGTGCCTACCGATTAGCCGGCAAGCTCCCAGTGACTTTTTGAATTTGCGATGCAGCGCTGCTGCGCTCCGCGTCGCTGTTAAAGGCGCCCACCATCACCCGAAACAGCGTTTTGCCTTTGACCAGCGCCATTTCCACGCCGATGCGGTCGGCCAGCGCGGGCAACGCGGTGCGGATCTGGTTGGCCATTTTCTGGGCGTTTTCAGAGGTCGAGAATGAGCCGGCCTGCAGCATCATGCCCTTGCCGGTGGGCGGGGCGATGTTGCGCGGGCGCTCGGTGGACAGCGGCGGCGCGGCTGCGGCGCTGGGCGGCGGTGGCGTCGACGGAGCAGCCCTGGGCGTTGCAACCGGAGCGGTAGCCGCACTCGAGGGAAACGGCGACACCGGCGCATCCGCCGCAAACACGCGCTCCACCATCACCTCGGCCTGGCCGGCGGTGATCATGCCCAGCCTGTGCGCTGCGGCGTAAGACAGATCAATAATGCGCCCGCCAGCAAACGGCCCGCGGTCGTTCACGCGTACCACCACGCTTTTGCCATTGCCCAGGTGCGTCACGCGCGCGTAGCTGGGCAGCGGCAGCGTGGTGTGCGCCGCTGTCATGGCGTACATGTCGTACACCTCGCCGTTACTGGTGCGGTTGCCGTGGTATTTCTCGCCGTACCAGCTGGCCAGGCCGCGCTGTTGGTAGGGGCGGTTGGAGATGTCGGGCATGTAGGTGACGCCGTTTGCCACGTACTGGCGGTTCGGGCCGGACGCGATGATCGGCTCGGCTTTGGGCACCGCGTCTGGGATTGCGTCCAGATCCGGGCGGCTGCCTGCCGGTGGGCCGGAATCGGTGCGCGTGTCGCGCGTGTCCTTGGGCATGGGCGAGCTGCAGGCGGCAAGTAGCAGGGTGAAGACGGCGGTCAGCCACAGGCCGGCGCGGCGCACGTTAGGGGTTTGATTGTTTCGCATGGTCAAATTCTAAAACGTATCTCAATTCGATTTTGTTACTGAAGCGAAGCAGCCATTTTGAGGCGATTGCTGAATCTGAGACCGGTTCTAGGACAATGCAACACATGGCATACACCCTGTTCCCACAATTCTGCAGTTTGTCGCAGCCCGGCTGCGGCCCCTGCGAGCGCCGGGCCACACTGGCGCCATGCAATCCACAGTGTTTTCCAAGTCTATGAATTTCCTCATGCGCCTGCGCACCGCGCTGGTGGCGCGCCTGCAAAACCGCGGCTCTTTCTGGGGCGCTGCCTGGGGCCGGCTGACCGATTGGCTGGCGGTGGTGACCTGGAAGCGGCTGTTTGTGGTGTTTATTCTCATGTTGATTGCGGGTGGGCTGTTTACCGCGGCGATTGAAGAGATGTTTTATGGCGGCCAAAGCGTCGTGACGGTGACCACGCCGGACAAAGCAGACAAAAAGCCCAGCGACAAAAAGACCAAAATCATTATCTCGGCCGACGAAAAAGGGGTGCGCGTGCAAACTGTGCCGGCCGGCGAGCCCGTGCCGCCTGCGCCGCCCGCACCGCCGTCGCCGCCCCCGGCGCCAGGCATGCCGTCCGTATCGATCAACAACGACGGCATCGTTGTATCGCCCGATGGCAGCGGAGGCAAGAGCGATGTGCCGCTCGTATCCATCACCAAAGATGGTATTTCCGTCAAGCCCGGGAGTGACGAGGCCAAAGCCGCCCGCAACGCGGCAGCACAGGCCCGCGCAGAAGCTGAACAGGCACGTGCAGACGCAGAAATAGCCCGCAAAGATGCGCAAGAGGCGCGCAGCAACGCCGAAGTGATTGCGCAGAACAAGGGCGTGCAAGTCATTGTCGATGCCAAGAAAGACCTGCCCGAGGACGTACAAGAACTGCTGGACGAAATCAAGACCAGCATCGAAGATTCGCAGAGCGAAGAAGAATCTGAAACCAAGACGATTGTCAGCAAGGTCAAGCCCAGCGCACCCGCGATCTTCATGAACCTGATCGCGCTGATGATCTTTGGCATGATCACACTCAAAGTCATCATGAATACGCAGCGCAAGGCGCAGGCCAAAGTGGCCGTGGCCGAAGAAGCGACCGAGCGCGAAACGCTCAAGCGCCAGTTGACCGAAGCGCGCCTGACCACCATGCAGGCGCAGGTGGAGCCGCACTTTTTGTTCAATACGCTGGCAAGTGTGGACCATCTGATCGAGGTGGCGCCCAAGCGCGCCAGCCAGATGCAAAAAAGCCTGATCCAGTATCTGCGCGCCGCCATGCCACACATGCGCGAGACCACCAGCAATATGGGCCGTGAGGCGCAGCTGGTGACCAGCTATCTGGAAATTCTCAAGTTCCGCATGGAAGAGCGGCTGGAGTTTGCGGTGGACGTGTCGCCGGGCCTCGCGAGCGCGGAGATTCCGCCCATGATGTTGCTCAGCTTGGTTGAAAACGCGATCAAGCACGGCCTGGAGCCCAAGCCCGAGGGCGGCCGCATCGACGTCAAGGCCGAGATTGCGCACGGCAAGCTGCGCGTGACCGTGGCCGACACTGGCCTGGGCTACACGCCAAACAATTCGCCTACGCGGGGCACCGGCGTGGGGCTTGCAAACATCAATGAGCGGCTGGCGATGTTGTATCCGGGCCAGGCGCAGCTTGCAGTCACAGCCAATAAGCCGCAGGGCACGCTGTGCACGATTGAACTGCCGTACCGTGTTTCGCAAAAACCGATGGTTTAGGAGAAGGCGCAATGAAAACATTTTTCAAGTGGGTCGGATTTATCGCACTCGCGTGCGTGGTGCTGTCGGCTGCGTTGCTAGCGATCGGCATGGTCTGGGGCGACTTTGGCCACTCGGTGCATGTAAGCGTCGGCGGTGATTCGATCGCGGTGGAGCGCTTGTCTGACCTGCCGTGGTCACACACACTTATGGCTTGGCTGGCGATTGCGTTTGCGCTGCTGGTGGTGGTGACGGTTGTACCCATGTCGCTGCTGTTTGCCTTCTGCGCTACGGCTGTGGCGCTGGCCGTTGTAGCAGCGCTGCTGGTTCTGCCGGCGGCACTGATGGCTGCGCCGTTTGCGTTTATCCTCTGGCTGGTATGGTTTCGCAAACGCAAACAACCTACTGTGCTGCCGCCCGCGCCACCGGCGGCTAACTAAAACGCTGAGGCTGCATGTCAAACACCACCGCGATCATTGCCGATGATGAACGCCTGATGCGCGAGCAACTGCGCCTGCGCCTGTCAGAAGTCTGGCCCGAGCTGCAAATTTTGGCCGAGGCCAAAAACGGCGCCGAAGCGGTGGAAGCGGTGGCCAATCACAAGCCAGACGTCGCGTTTTTGGACATTCGCATGCCCGGCATGACCGGCATCGAGGCCGCCGGCGAAATTGGCGCTCTGGAAGGCAACCGCACGCAGCTCGTGTTTGTCACCGCGTATGACGAATACGCGATTGCCGCGTTTGAACGCGGCGCCATCGACTATGTGCTCAAACCTGCAGAAGCGGCGCGCTTATCCACCACCGTGGCGCGCATCAAAGGCCGGCTGCAAAATGATTCTGCTCCCGTGATGCAAAGCCTGCTGGCCGAACTCAAGCAGGCGATGCAAGGTGGAATTGGTCCCGCCAAGCAGCATATGCGCTGGATTCAAGCCACCGTGGGCGCTTCACTGCGCATGATCGCCGTGGAAGACGTACTTTTTTTTGTCAGCGATGAAAAGTACACGCGCGTGCAGACAGAAAAGTTTGAAGCCTTGATCCGCAAGCCGATCAAAGAGCTGGTGGACGAGCTCGACCCCGATGTGTTCTGGCAAATCCACCGCTCAACGCTGGTGAACGTACATAAGATCGCCGGCGTGGTGAACGATGAGCGCGGCCATAAGATCGTTAGCGTGGCCGGCCACCCGGAGAAGCTTGAGGTCAGCAGGAGCTATGTGCATCTGTTCAAGCAGATGTAGTCGCACCGCTGGAAAAACGATCACTGAGTTGGTGCCGGCCGTACCGTCGCATCGCGCATGCGTTCGATGTCTTCCTTACTCATGCGGTCGACTTGGGATGTTCCTTGGGTGCCACGGCGCGTAATGTTGCTTCCGGTGATGTTCTCTCGTTCCGCTACCGCCGTAGCTGCGCTAGTAGGATGATTCAAAGCGCACGCGGTCAAAAATAGCGGTATCGATAACACAAGGGCAACACGAATTACACTCATAGCGACTCCACGTCATTGCGGTTGATACGCTATCGTAACCGACACAAACGCGCTTGGCATGGCATGTTCCGCTTACCTGCCCTAAAGGACGCGCCTTGCTCCGACATTCCATGCAACAACCTGTGTCGGTTGCGTGGGCTGGTCGGAATCAATATGAGTTGTAGCGACTTCACGAAGAAACCGCATGGGGTAGAGTTCGAGCAGTGCTTTGCTAGCTGATCACCATGGAAATCTGGGTGCGGGCGCGACGATTTGCGTAGCAATTAGTGTGTGTATATGTGCTAGCTGCGAGGGCTGCAGAATGCAAAAACGTACGCGACATTAGCCTGCGCAGCATTGATGCTCGCAGGCGAGCAGGCCGGTGCCAGCACGCCAACTGCCGTTTTTTGTACTCCCAGCCTTTGACGAATACGCAGCTGTCGTCTAGTCTGGCTGGGTTATCGGGTACTTGCTCAAAATTTCCGAAAGAACTGGCATGAACCTGCCCATATTTCTGTGCTGCAACGCGCTATTCCTTTTTGCTTGCGCCTCTGCGGCTTTTGCGACACCTCCGACCTTAGCGGCTGCGCAGTGTTGCCTAAGATGCACCCATAATTGCGACCTAGATTTAACGATGCTCAGCGAAGCAACAGACGACCTGTCGTACGTCAACGACTTTGTGAGGCAAGGGGAGGCCAGTAGCGCTCTTACCAACATGCTCCTTGGCGGAGCAATGGTACGCACCGAGTCGGTGCCGCCAAATGCAGCGCTGGGCAATGCCTGGGTGTTCGATAAATCATCATTTGCGCGGATGGGCGACCAGCATCCTGAGCTGGCGCACGTTGCCGCGGTAGTATTCGGTCAATTGATTGCTGGAGACTTCCTACCTTCTTCTGTAATGATGGATGAAGCGCACATCCGCCAGTTCAATGTTGACCGGGATGGCATTGAGAGTTGGGTAGCAAGTGTGTCAACTGAATCTGTTGGTCGCGCTAAACACCACCATACCCGATCGGTATCGTTCGATGTATTAATCACAGGTGAAGCGAGCGGAGCGCTGAAACTAGTGGTAATGCCGCAAGAACAAGACTTGATTTCTCGTCTGGGTGGTGCCGTCAGGATAGCGTACTTCATACGAGACCAGCTCGATGGCACGTATCATTTTGATCGCGTTCAATAGCTGACTCCGCGATCGGCGCCGAGGTCGGCGGTCAAATCAGATTCCCATAGCCACGCTCAACCAACGCGCTACCTCTGCACCAGCGACTTATGCCGCTGCACACTCATCAAAATCCCGCAGCCAAACGCGAGCGTGACAAGCGCGGTGCCGCCGTAGCTTAAAAACGGCAAGGGCACGCCCACCACCGGCAAAATGCCGGTGACCATGCCCATGTTGACGAACGCGTAGGTGAAGAAAATCATGGTCACCGCGCCGGCCATCAGTCGGTTGAAAAACGTGGTGGCTGAGCCGGCGATAAACAGGCCGCGAAAAATCAGTGCGGTGTACAGCAGCAGCAAGACGACGTTGCCGGCCAGCCCAAACTCCTCTGAATACACCGCGAAAATAAAGTCAGACGTACGCTCGGGGATGAATTCCAGGTGCGATTGCGAGCCGTCCATGAAGCCCTTGCCGGTCAGGCCGCCCGCGCCCACGGCAATGGTGGACTGGATGGTGTGAAAGCCCTTACCCAGCGGGTCGCTCATCGGGTCAAGCAGCGTACACACCCGGTTTTTTTGATATTCCTTGAGCACCACCCATTTCACTTCTGGCTGGCAGATTTGTTCTTCACTGACTACCAGCGCGGTAATGCCAACGACCCCCACTACCGCCAGCGGCGCGATCAACTTGAACGACAGCCCGGCGAAGAACAGCACAAATGCACCAGCGGAAAACACGAGAATCGCGGTGCCTAGATCGGGCTGGCGCATGATCAGCAGCGTGGGCACGGCCAGAATCAGGCCGGCGACGATAAAGTCGCGCAGGCGCAGCATGGCCTCGTGTTTATGGAAGTACCACGCCAGCATCATCGGCATGCCGATCTTCATGATCTCAGAGGGTTGAATCACTGTTACGCCAAGATTCAGCCAGCGCGTGGCGCCTTTTTTGGACAATCCAAACAGCGCAACCGCGATCAGCAGTACAAGGCCGGTGGCGTAGATCGGCACCGCGAGGCGAAGCAATACTTGCGGCGGGACGTTGGCCACCACCCACATCACGGCAACGGCGACCACGTAGTTGCGCAATTGCCCGGAGAAGCGGCCGGGAAAGTCATAGGCGGCTGACCACATCACCAGCAACCCCGCGCAGGCGAGCATGCCCAAGATCGCCATCAGCGGCCCGTCAAACACCATCACGTAGGGCCTGACGCGCTGCCAGGGCGTTGGCCCGGCCATGCTGGCAAAGCTCATCGCTTCTGTCTCCTCACGCGCTGGCGCGCAGTGACGCGCGGGCCAAGTTCATTGCTGGTCAGCGCGCCTGCCTGCTTAAGTGGCTGCGGCGCGCCGGGCTCGCCGCCTTCTTCAGGCAGGCGCTGCTCAAATGGGTTGCGTTCGCGCGGCACGTCTTCGGGGATCTCTTCTTTCTCGATCACCGGCGGCGTTTCTTTGGGCGGCAGCTTGCCCAGCAGCATATAGTCAAACACCTTGCGCGCAATCGGCGCGGCCGCGGCGGAACCAAAGCCGCCATTCTCCACAATCACGGCCAGCGCTATCTTGGGGTTGTCGGCCGGCGCAAACGCCATGTATAGCGAGTGATCGCGTAGCCGCTCTGACACGCGCTTTTCGTCGTACTTTTCGCCCTGCTTGATCTGGAACAGCTGCACCGTACCGGTCTTACCGGCCACGCTGTAGGTGGCGCCGGCAAACACGCGCGCGCCGGTGCCCGCCTCATTCACGCCCACCATGGCGCGCTTGACCAGATCAAGATGCTCGGGCTTCAAGTCGATCTTGTAGCTCTCTTTGGCGACCGTGAGCCTGCGCTCACCAGAGCGCGCATCTTCAATCGCCTTGACCAGATGCGGCTTCATCACCACGCCGTTATTGGCCAGCGTGGCGGTAGCGTGGGCGAGCTGAAGAATCGTAAACGCGTTGTAGCCCTGGCCGATGCCCAGCGAAATCGTTTCACCCGGAATCCACTGCGAAGCTTTCTTGTACGTGCGCGCCTTCCACGCTTTGGACGGCAAAATGCCGCGGCGCTCGCCATCCAGATCGATGCCGGTGAGCTGGCCAAAGCTCCACGGTTTCATAAAGTCGTGGATTGCATCCACGCCCATGTCGTTCGCCAGCTGGTAGTAGTACGTGTCTGAGCTGACCACGATGGATTTGAACAAGTCCACCGAGCCGTAGCCGCCGGGCCGGCTGTCACGGAACTTGTGGTTGCCAAACATAAAGTAGCCGGGATCGTAAAACGTTTGCTGCGGCGTGCGCTTGCCACTTTCCAGCGCGGCCAGCGCCATGAACGGCTTGTAGGTGGAGCCAGGCGGATACAGGCCGGTGAGTGGGCGATTGATCAGCGGCTTGTCGATTGATTCGTTCAGCGCCTTCCAGTTTTCTGAGTCGATGCCTTCGACAAACAGATTCGGATCAAACGTGGGTTTGGAAACAAAGGCCAGCACGTCGCCGGTGGCCGGTTCAATCGCGACCAGCGCGCCGCGCCGCTCGCCAAACCAGCCTTCAACTTTTTGCTGCAGACCGATGTCCAGCGACAAAATTAAATTGTTGCCCGCCTGCGCAGCGTTGCGTGACAGCGTGCGCTGCGCCCGGCCGCCGGCAGTCACTTCCACTTCTTCCACGCCGGTGGTGCCGTGCAGCTCGCTTTCGTAGCGTTTTTCCAGCCCCTCTTTGCCGATGTAGTCGGTGCCGGCATAGTTGGCGGCCAGCGCTTCATCTTCCTCAATCCGCTCGGCGTCTTTTTGCGAGATGCGGCCGATGTAGCCGATCACGTGGCTCGCGGTTTCACCCAGCGGATATTGGCGGAACAGCCGCGCCTGCACGTCCACGCCGGTGAACTGCCAGCGGTGCGCCACAAAGCGCGCTACTTCTTCGTCGGTGAGCCGGGTGCGCAGCGGCAGCGATTCAAAACGCTTGCTGTCTTCCAGCAGCTTTTTGAAGCGCTTGCGGTCGCGCGGCGTGATCTCCACAATCGGATTGAGCTGCTCGATCAGCGCATCCATGTTCTTGATCTTGGAGGGCGTCACCTCCAGCGTGTAGGCCGAATAGTTGCGCGCCAGCACCACGCCGTTGCGGTCAGTGATCAGGCCGCGGTTGGGTGCAATGGGCAGCACCGAGATGCGGTTGTCCTGCGCCATTGCCTCGTACTTATCGTGCTGCCAGACTTGCAGCCAAATAAAGCGCGCCAGCAACAGGCCGAAGGCAAACAGCGTGAACGCGGCGGCCACAAACAACCGCAGACGGAAGTGATGCAGATCGCGTTCGGTATTGCGCAGCTCAGTCATGGGCAACCAGGCCTGTTACAGCGCTATTTTGAGGTAAATTGAAAGGCCAGTACGCAATATCCATGCGCCTTTTGAGCCAAAAATGCTTCGAAAACCGCATGGATATTGCGTAGTCGCAGTAGAAAAGCTCACAACGGACGCGTGACATCTTTTTCCACCGCACGCCGCTGCGGTGCCAGCAGCAGCCAAGTCACAATCGGCCACAGCAGCGTTTGCACCACGGCTTCCAGAAGAAATGCAAAACCGGGGAAGGGCGCACCCAGCAACATGCGCACCACCAGCACGACCAGATGCGCGCCCAGAAACAGCGGAAACACGTGCGTGGTCTGCGACAGCACGTTGAACCACAGCACGCGCCGGTGCAGCGTAATCGCGCCGTAAGACAGCAGCGCATACGCCAGCGCATGTTCGCCCAGCGCAGAGGCTTCATGCACGTCCATCGCCACACCCATCAAAAATGCAATGCCAATGCCCACGCGGCGCGGCTGATGGATGTTCCAGAACACGAGGGTGAGCGCGACAAAATCTGGTACGCCCAAGGTGCGGCCCCACGGCAGCACATTCAGGCCAAACGCAATCACGAGCGAGAAAGCGATGAACCACGGATTGACCGGCAGCAAAATGTATTGCGGCCGGATCGGCTGGCTGCGATTGGGCGAGAATTTCATTGGCCGCCCTTCTTGATCACGCTGCCTTGCGCAACAGCGGCAGGCGACGCATCTGCCGGCTGCGCCACTTTTGGCGCGGGCTTGGCCAGCAAAATCAATAGATGGCGGTGCCTATCCACACCGGCTAGCGGCTGGCAGGTGATGCGTGCAAATCCATAGCTGCCGGAGCGCTCCACTTTCAGCACACGCGCCACGGGCAGGCCGGGCGGGTACACGCCGTCGATGCCGGAAGTGACAAGCTCATCGCCTTCCACAATGTCTGCATTGGCGGCAAGAAAGCGGATGTCGAGCAGCCCAGGCTGCTGGCCGCCAAAAGTGATGGCGCGCAGGCCGTTGCGCACCACTTGCACCGGTACTGCCTGGTCTTTGTCGGTGATGAGATTCATTTCGCTGGTGAAGGGAAACACCCGCGTCACTTGGCCGACGATGCCCACATCATCCAGCACCGGCATGCCTGGCGCCACGCCGTGCTGGCTGCCTTTGCCCAGCACCAGGCGGCGCACAAACGGATCGCGCGTGTCGTACAGCACCGGGCTGACGAGCGAGGCCGCGAACTGCGAGGATTGCAAACCTGCGAGGCGCCGCAGCTCGGCGTTCTCTGCTTCCAACTGGCCCAGGCGCTGGCTGGCAGAAGAGGCTTGCAGGTTCTTGATCTGCAGCGCCTGGTTATCGTCCAGCAAGCGCCGCTGATCCACAAAGTACGACGCGCCGCCGCGCAGCATGTCGCGCGGCACCAGCGCTGCTTGTTGAATGGGGTAGAGCGCCGTGCCGATGACGCGGCGCACTTCACCGAGCATTTTGAGCCGCGAATCGACGATGAGTAGGCCAAGGGCCAGCACCGCAAAGAACATCAGGCGCGCCCGTGCGGACGGCCCTTGCTTGAAAAACGGCGGTGGTGAACGCTCCATTTTTACTGCGTACTTCCAGGTGACGGTTGCTCTAGCGCAGCGCTTGCGCTGTATTGCCCTGGCACATCAACCGTCACGCGTCACCTTTCACGGACTTATTCGCTAGTGAACAGACTGCCGAGTTTGTCGACACGCTCCAGGGCCACGCCGCAGCCGCGCACCACGCAGGTGAGCGGGTCTTCGGCCACCACGACGGGCAAGCCGGTTTCTTCCATCAACAAGCGATCAAGATCGCGCAGCAGCGCGCCGCCGCCGGTGAGCATGATGCCTTTTTCAGTGATGTCTGCGCCCAGCTCGGGCGGCGTTTGCTCAAGCGCAATTTTTACTGCGGAGACGATTTGGTTGAGCGGATCGGTGAGGGCTTCCAAAATCTCGTTGGAAGAAATCGTAAAGCTGCGCGGAATGCCCTCAGACAGATTGCGGCCTTTGACTTCCATCTCTTTGACTTCAGAGCCGGGAAACGCGCTGCCAATCTGCTTTTTCACAGCCTCTGCAGTGGGCTCGCCGATCAGCATGCCGTAGTTGCGGCGGATGTAGTTGATGATTGCTTCATCAAACTTGTCGCCACCCACGCGCACGCTGCCCTTGTACACGCCGCCGCCCAGTGAGATCACGCCCACTTCGGTCGTGCCACCGCCGATGTCTACCACCATCGAGCCGCTGGCTTCTGAAACTGGCAGACCCGCGCCGATGGCGGCGGCCATCGGCTCTTCGATCAGATATACCTGCGACGCACCGGCACCCAGCGCGCTCTCGCGGATCGCGCGGCGCTCCACCTGAGTGGAGCCGCAGGGCACGCAGATGATGATGCGCGGGTTAGGCGCAAACAAACTGCCCGGGTGCACCATCTTGATGAACTGTTTGAGCATTTGCTCGGTGACCGTGAAGTCGGCAATCACGCCGTCTTTCATCGGGCGGATGGCCTCGATATTGCCCGGCACCTTGCCCAGCATCTGCTTGGCTTCATGGCCCACGGCCTGAATCGTCTTTTTGCCGTTGGGGCCGCCCTCTTGGCGAATCGCCACGACAGAAGGCTCGTTGAGCACGATGCCTTTGCCGCGCACATAGATCAACGTATTGGCCGTACCAAGATCGATCGCCAAATCGTTAGAAAAATAACCGCGTAAGAATCCGAACATGAAAATCTCTACTGTCTTTTTGACGGCGATGTGTGCCGCCTTGGTTCAGGCCCTGCAGGTCTGTTGCCCGCTTTGCCACGCCCTGAAAGCCGTGCTACCCCTCAGATAACAGAGGATCATAGCCTATAATCCTGCCTGAAAACCTTGATAAATCAAGGCGCTACGCGTTCAAGCCCGCCGGGCTGAAAAACCGGTCTAAAGAACTTTGACCGGCCGCAAGCATCACCACTGCCGCGCAGCGCATTCCAAGAGTTCGCATGAGCCTTTCTGACCAAGATGTAGAGCGTATTGCCAAACTGGCCCGCCTTGCTGTTTCCGCTGCCGAATTGCCTGCGGTGCGCGGCAAGCTCAACGCCATTCTGGGCGTGATCGATCAAATGCAGGCGGTGGACACGCAAGGCGTGGAACCGCTCGCCCACCCCACCGCGTTTGCGCAGCAGGTGGCGCTGCGTCTGCGTGAGGACGTGGTGACCGAGCCAAGCAATAAAGCCGAAGCGGAAGCCACGCGCGCGCGCAACATGCAAAACGCACCCGCCCAGCAAGATGGGCTGTTCCTCGTGCCGCGGGTGATCGAGTGACCAAACCACACACCATTGCCGCGCTGTCTGCGCAGCTCGCGGCCAAACAAGTCAGCGCGGTCGAGCTGGCGCAGCAGGCGCTCGCTGCCGTTGCGGCGCAAAAGCACCTGAACGCATTTTTGGATGTGCAGCCCGAGTTGACGCTTGCGCAAGCGCGCGCGGCGGACGCGCGCATCGCCAAAGGCGAGGCTGGGCCGCTCACCGGTATTCCTATTGCGCACAAAGACATTTTTGTCACGCGCGGCTGGAAAAGTACCGCTGGCAGCAAGATGCTGGCGAATTACGTGTCGCCGTTTGATGCCACAGTGGTGCAGCGCCTCGCGGATACAGGCATGGTCTGCGTCGGCAAGACCAATTGCGACGAGTTTGCAATGGGCTCCTCGGGCGAAAACTCCGCCTTTGGCGCAACGCTCAACCCGCGTGATGAAAAAGCTGTGCCGGGCGGCTCCACCAGCGGCTCCGCCGCAGCCGTTGCAGGTGGCATCGCGCCTGCCGCTACCGGCACAGATACCGGCGGCTCTATCCGGCAACCCGCCAGTTTTTCCGGCATCACCGGCATTAAGCCCACGTACGGACGCGTGAGCCGCTACGGCATGATTGCCTTTGCCAGCTCGCTGGACCAAGGCGGAGCGCTCGCGCACACCGCACAAGATTGTGCGCTGCTGCTGAGTGCCATGTGTGGCTTTGATGCAAAGGATTCCACCAGCCTTGAGCGTGCAGATGAAGACTACACGCGGCTCTTGGGCAAAATCGGTGATGCAGGCAAGCCGCTGGCTGGGTTGCGCATTGGCGTGCCAAGCGAGTATTTCGGCGAAGGCGTTGCGCAAGAGGTGCGCGCTGCTCTTGAGGCCGCGATCAAGCAGCTTGAAACCTTAGGCGCAGCGCGCGTGCAAGTCTCGCTGCCGCGCACCGATCTGGCGATTCCCTCTTACTACGTGATCGCGCCGGCTGAGGCCAGCAGCAACCTGAGCCGCTTTGACGGCGTGCGCTACGGCCACCGCTGCGAAAACCCCAAAGACTTGCTCGATCTGTACATGCGTAGCCGCGCCGAAGGCTTCGGGCCGGAGGTCAAGCGCCGCATTCTGGTGGGCGCGTACGTGCTGTCTGCCGGTTACTACGACGCGTATTACAAGCAGGCGCAAAAACTGCGCCGCATGATCGCGCAGGATTTTGCGAATGCGTTCAAAGCGTGCGATTTCATCGTCGGGCCAGTCGCGCCTACCGTCGCGTGGAATCTGGGTGAGAAGGCGGATGACCCCGTGGCCAACTACCTGGCCGACATTTTCACCCTCGGCGCTTCGCTCGCCGGCCTGCCGGGCATGAGCGTGCCTGCGGGTGTGGGCGCGCAAAGCAAGCGGCCGGTGGGGATGCAGATCATCGGCAACTACTTTGATGAGGCGCGCATGCTGGCTGTGGCCCATGCGTTTCAAGTCGCACGGGGGGACGTATGAGCGACCTGGCGAGGGGCCCCGCCAGATTGGCGGGGATCGACAGTACCGCGAATGCGTCCGGCCCCCGTGGAGCAGATGTTTGCGTTGGCGCATTTGAAATGCAGGGGGCGGTCTGATGGCCTGGGAAGTTGTTATTGGCCTGGAAACGCATGTGCAGCTTTCCACCCACTCCAAAATTTTCTCCGGCAGTTCCACCGCCTTTGGCGCCGCGCCCAACACACAGGCCAACGTGGTGGACATGGCCTTGCCGGGTGTATTGCCGGTGATGAACAAGGGCGCGGTAGAGCGCGCGATCAAGCTGGGCCTCGCCGTGGGCGGCAACATTGCAGCGGTGAGCCAGTTTGAACGCAAAAACTATTTCTACCCCGATTTGCCCAAGGCGTATCAGATCAGCCAATTCGAAGTGCCTGTGGTCGCCGGCGGTGGCCTGACGATTCTTAAAGAAGACGGCACGGAAAAATTCATTCGCCTGACTCGCGCGCATCTGGAAGAAGATGCCGGCAAGAGCCTGCACGAAGACTTTGCGGGAATGTCCGGCATCGATCTGAACCGCTGCGGCACGCCCCTGCTGGAAGTCGTGACCGAGCCGGATATGGCGAGCGCCAAAGAAGCCGTGGCCTATGCCAAGGCGCTGCACGGCCTGGTCACCTGGATCGGCATTTGCGATGGCAACATGCAAGAAGGCAGCTTTCGGTGCGATGCCAATGTGAGCGTGCGCCGCACCGGCGAGCCGCTGGGCACGCGCTGCGAGATCAAGAACCTCAACAGCTTCCGCTTCATGGAAGACGCGATTAACTACGAAGTGCGCCGCCAGATTGAACTCATTGAAGACGGCGGCAAAGTGGTGCAGGAAACGCGCCTGTACGACCCCGACCGCGGCGAAACCCGCAGCATGCGCAGCAAAGAAGACGCGCATGACTACCGCTATTTTCCCGACCCCGATTTGCCGCCGCTTTCGATTGATGCGGCTTGGATTGAGCGGACGAAGAGTGAGATGCCTGAGTTGCCGGGCGCGATGAAGGAGCGATTTGAAATAAAATATGGCTTATCTCCATACGACGCTTCGACAATCACTCAGGCTAAAGATGTAGCGAATTACTTTGAAGCTGTAGTGATTTGTGGTGCCGATCCGAAGGTTGCTGCAAATTGGGTTTCGAATCAGGTTCTGTCGTCTTTGAATCGTTTGGGTGTTTCCGTTAGTCAGTTTTATGTAACCGCTGAACAGCTTGCGCGAATGATCAAACACATCGCAGACGGAACAGTTAATGCGAACACAGCCAGGACAAAGATTTTTGATGAACTTAGCTCAAGGCAAGGCATGTTTGCTGCGATGTGGTCTAAAGAACACCCTGAGGCTCAAGCTGATGTTGTAGACCGCATCATCGAATCGCAAGGTCTGAAGCAAATCTCCGACACGGGCGAGATCGAAAAGATCATCGACGAAGTGCTCGCTGCCAACGCCAAGTCTGTCGAAGAGTTCAAGGCCGGCAAGGAAAAAGCGTTCAACGCGCTGGTGGGCCAGGCGATGAAGGCGACGAAGGGAAAAGCCAATCCGGCTACTGTCAACGAGCTGCTGAAGAAAAAGCTGGGCGCTTAGCGGTGCTGTCATTGCGAGCGCAGCGAAGCAATCTCGTAGTGCAACGCAAAGCGTGTAGAGATTGCTTCGCTGCGCTTGCAACGACGTCTTAAGGAAGCTCTACGCAATATCCATGCGGGTTTTCAGGCAAAAATTCCTCAAAACCCGCATGGATATTGCGTAGATACCTCAAAAATCCTATCAATGCACCTGCGGATTAGCCGATTTAGCCACCAGCGTGCGGTAGCGCGCACGCTCCACGGCAAACTTTTCGTTCAGCCGCTCGATATCGTCAGCCCGCTCTTCCAGCGTGCGCTTTTCTGACTCAATGCCCGCCGTGACTTCAGACAGTTTGCGCCTAAGCAAAACCGGCCAGGCCTTGCCTTTGTAGAACTCGGCTTCCTGCAGCACCTTGTCTAAATCCGCGCGCAAACCTCTGATGCGCACGTGGCTGGCTTTCACGGCTTCTACCGGCGCGGAAAGCTGGCGGATGTAGTTGTCGGTCAAGTCCTTCTCGGTTTTGTAGGCCTGCAGCAGAGCGCGGTCGCGGCGTTTTTGCTCGTCGACTGCGCGGCGCGCGTCTTCCGCGCGCTTTTGCTCTTCAGCCGCTGCCGCGCGCTGCTCGGCCGTCATCGGCGCGGGAATCACCTGCTTAACGCTGCCGTCCGGGTTGAGCACGCGCATGTCGGCGCGGGCGCACTCGGGAATCGGCCGGTCTGAGGTGATCAGGCGGCCGGTGGGGTCTTTGCAGGAATAGATTTGCGCCTGCGCCGGTGCGGCCAAGCAGGCCAGCGCCAGTGGCGCCGCCGCTAGGCGAGCTGTGAGAGAAAACTTAAATGCCATACGTTTGACGATAGGCCGCAATCCGCGGCAAATGCTCCATCAGGGCGGCAGAGTTGGAGTGTTGCAGATAGCCCATGAGGTCGTCCAGCGTCGCTACCGCAATCACCGGAATGCCGACTTCCTGCTCGAATTTTTGCACGGAGGATAGCGCCTCCACCGCGCCATCCGGCCCGGGGCGCTCCATACGGTCTAGCGCAATCAGCACCGCTACCGGTGTGGCGCCCGCAGCGCGGATCATTTGCACCGCTTCGCGTTTGGCCGCGCCGTCGGTAATCACGTCGTCCACAATCACCACGCGGCCTTTGAGCGGCGCGCCCACAAACAGGCCGCCTTCGCCGTGGTCTTTGGCCTCTTTGCGGTTAAAGCAAAACGGCAGGTCAATCCCGCGCGCGGCCAGCGCCATGGCGCAGCCCGAGGCCAGCGTGATGCCCTTGTACGCCGGGCCAAACAACATGTCGAATTCCAGCCCGCGCATGTCGCGCGCAACCACCAGCGCCTGCGCGTAAAAGTCTGAAAGACGGTCTAGTTTGCCGCCGGTATCAAACAGCCCTGAGTTGAAAAAATAAGGCGACTTTCTGCCGCTTTTTGTAATGAACTCGCCAAACCGCAGCACGCCGGCTTCCATCGCGAACTGCACAAAGGCCTGACGAAAATTGACATGGACTGTCACAAAAACTCCCTAATTGACGCGCAAATACTGCCGCCCCCTGCGGCTTGGCGCTTGATTGGTAATTCTGCAACTCGCGTGCCAGGGCGCGCGATGCGGCATCCCATGTTTTGCGACAATGCGTGCTCGCCCACTTCACACGCACACCCATCATGCGCATTGTCACATTGAATTTGAACGGCATCCGCTCGGCAGCCAACAAGGGGTTTATCGAGTGGTTGGCGCAAAGCGGCGCGGATTTTGTCTGCGTGCAAGAAGTCAAGGCCCAGGCCGATGTGATGACCGAGCTCCTAGCCAAACCCGCAGGCTACACCGGCCATTTTCACTTTGCGCAAAAACCCGGCTATTCCGGCTGCGGCGTGTTTTCCAAGCACGCGCCGCACATGACCCAGCAAGGCTACGGCAGCCCCGAGTTTGATGCAGAAGGCCGCTACGTGCGTTTTGACATCGGTAACTTGACGGTGATCAGCGTGTATTTCCCCAGCGGCACGTCAGGTGAGGAGCGGCAGCAGGCCAAATTTCGCTTTCTGGCCGAGTTTGCGCCGCACATGGATGCGCTGTGCGCCAGCGGGCGTGACGTGCTGGTGTGCGGCGATGTGAACATCGCGCACAAAGAAATCGATTTGCGCAACTGGAAGAGCAACCAGAAAAACAGCGGTTTTTTGCCAGAAGAGCGCGCCTGGGTAACGGATTTGCTGAACAACCGCGGCTGGATTGATGTGCACCGCACGCTGCTGGGGCCAGAGCAGATTTGCTACACCTGGTGGAGCCAGCGCGGCGCCGCTTATGAAAAAGACGTGGGGTGGCGGCTGGATTATCACTTTGCCACGCCCGGCGTTGCCGCCAAGGCGCGCACCGCGCATGTGTACAAGGAACAGAAGTTCAGCGACCACGCGCCGTTGGTGATTGATTATGACTATGCGTTGTGACGGGTGATGTGGTGCGTTGCGTCCGACGCGCTGTCATTCCGAGCGGAGCGAGGAATCTGGTGCGACAGGGCACGAGATTCCTCGCTTCGCTCGGAATGACAAGCTCATCAAATATATAGACTACGCAATATCCATGCGCCTTTTGAAGCAAAAATGGCTCAAAAAGCGCATGGATACTGCGTAGTCATGCTTTAAATCACAATCGGCGGCGCATCCATCGCTGCCATCTGATCCCGCAGCGCGCGGGTCTGATCGTCCCAATACGCCGGCGTGTTGAACCACGGAAAGTTTGGCGCAAAAATCGGGTCGCTCCATCTTCTTGCCAGCCAGCCGCTATAGCTGATCATGCGCAAGGTGCGCAGCGCTTCCAGCAAGTGCAACTGGCGCGGATCAAAGGGCATGAAGTCTTCGTAGCCCGCCAAAACGTCGGCCAGTTGCCGCTGCACCTCTAGGCGGCTGCCGGAGAGTAGCATCCATAAGTCCTGCAGCGCCGGGCCGTTTCTGCAATCGTCCAGATCGACAAAATGCGGGCCGCTGTCTGTCCACAGAATGTTGCCCGGATGGCAGTCACCATGCAGGCGGATATTCGCAAGCGGCGCGGCGCGGTCAAAGCAGGCTTGCACGTACGCAAGCGCTTCGTCGGCCGCAGTGAGCCAACTGGCCGCTTCGCGCGGGGCGCGGTCCACGCCAAACCAATACGTACGTAAGTATTCAAGCGGCTTTGCGCCTAACGTGGCAACGTCCACCGTCTCGCGCTGCGTAAACGGCCTGGCCGCGCCTACCGCGTGAATGCGGCCCAGAAAGCGGCCGATCCATGTGAGCGTGTTTGGGTCTTCCAGCTCCGGCGCGCGGCCGCCCATGCGCGCGAACACCGCAAAACGAAAGCCGGCGTGATGTGCCAGCGTGCTGTGGCCGGCCAATGGCAGTGGCGCAGCCACCGGGATTTCTGCCGCCGCCAATTCCGCCGCAAACGCATGCTCCTCAAGAATCTGCGCATCCGTCCAGCGCGCGCCATCGTGATTGGGCCGGTAGAACTTGGCCACCATTGAGCTGCCGTCTTCCAGATACACCAAGTACACGCGGTTTTCATAGCTGTTCAGTGCCAGCATGCGGCCGTCGGGCGCGAGCCCCGCGGCGTCCAGCGCGTCCAGCACGACGTCCGGTGTGAGCGCGTCGTAGGGGTGGCTGTGGTTTTCAGGCGATGGCGACGATGACATCGCCGCATCGTAGCTCGCCCGAGTGCGGCACCTGCCGATAAAATCGGCTGCATCTACGCGCTGCATGCGCAATCAAACAAAAAATTTGAGGGGGAGTGCCATGCCAGTCGATAAATTGGCCAGTACGGTCAAAGGTCTTTACGAACAGTCGGGCGAGCTCAAGCCCGGCCGCGGCAAAGTCAGCGGCATCATCGCGTGGTCGCTGGCGATTCTGTGTTTTTTGGGCGTGCTGGCGTTTCACTTTCCGCAGTACCTCACCACGCCGGAGCTGCGCAAAAACTATTCGGTGGATCTGCTGCGCTGGGTGATGCTCGCCGCCATGCTGATTGCGGGCGGCATTGCCGCGGCCAATGTCATTCTGGGCCGCAACCGCTGGCTCAATGCTGCCGCGCTCTTGCTCGTGCTGATCACTGCTGCACTGGGCGGGCACCGCGTGCCGGTGGGTGATTTTCCAGATGGCACGCCTTACATCGGACTTGATTGGTTCATCCTTGATCTGCTGGGCTCCACACTGATTTTCATTCTGATTGAAAAGCTGTTTCCGCTGGATAAAACGCAGCCAGTATTCCGCATTGAGTGGCAAACCGACTTTATGCATTTCATCGTCAATCACTTCATCGTTGGCCTAGTGCTGCTGACGGTGAACTTTTTGATCTTCCGCATCTTTGGCTGGGCCACCTATGCGCCGCTGCAGCAGTGGGTGCGCGATCTGCCGTTTGTGGTGGAGCTGCTGCTCATCATTCTCTCCGCCGATCTGGTGCAGTACTGGACGCACCGCGCGTACCATGAAGTGCCGTTTTTGTGGCGTTTTCATGCCGTGCATCACTCCACCAAGGTGCTGGACTGGATGGCCGGTTCGCGCCTGCATCTGTTTGAACTGATCACGACGCGCGTATCGGTGCTGGGCGTGCTGTACGTGCTTGGGTTTTCCAAAGAGGTGATGGATGTGTACATCATCATCGTCGGCTTTCAGGCGGTGCTGAATCACAGCAACGTCAAGCTGCCTTGGGGGCCGCTGAAGTACATCATCGTCACGCCTGATTTTCATCATTGGCACCACAGCTCAGACCAGGCCGCGCTTGATCGCAACTATGCCGCGCACTTTGCGTTTATTGATTACATTTTCGGCACTGCAGTCAAATCAGACCGGCGCTTTCCTGAAAAGTACGGCGTACTGGGCGACTACATGCCGCAAGGGTTTGTGAAGCAGCAGCTCTTCCCGTTTACCTGGAAGGGTTAGCGCCTGCTGCGGCGCAGCTTTTAAGTGCCGCGTTTGCACGGTAGGCTCGCGGCATGAATGCAAACCCACCCAAGTTCTGGCCCAAGCGCCTGCCGTTTCACCTCACGCTGCCCGCGCATTCGCTGTGGACTAATCTGGAAATTACGGCGCGGCGCTATCCCGATAAAGCCGCGCTGCGTTTCTTTGGCAACGTATTCACGTACCAGCGCCTGCTGGATGACACCGTGGCGCTGGCGGGCTATTTGCAGCAGCAGTGCGGCGTGAAGCGCGGCGACCGCGTGCTGCTGTTCATGCAGAACTGCCCGCAGTTCATCACCGCTTATTACGCGATTTTGCGTGCAGATGCAGTAGTGGTGCCGGTCAACCCGATGAACAAGGCTGATGAGTTTGCACACTACATCACCGATACCGGTGCCAGCACGGTGATTTGCTCTGCCGATCTGCTGCCGGTCGTGGATGCAGCCAATGCCGCATGCGGGCAGCCGCTCAAGCACCTGATTGCCACACGCTATGCAGATGCGCTGCCCGAGGTGCCCGTGCCGGACGATGCGCCGCCGCCTGCCATGCAGGCCATGTTTACAAGTACCGGAGCACTGCCCGCGCATGCAATGCATATGTCTGCCGCGATCAAGGCACGCCTCGCACCGTCACCGCACCTGGCCGCGCCGGACGATCTGGCGGTGATGCCCTACACCTCGGGCACTACCGGCTTTCCCAAAGGCTGCATGCATACGCACGCGACAGTGATGCACAACGTGATTGGTGGCGCAGTGGCGGGCGGTACATCCGCAGATGCGACGGTGTTTTCCATCCTGCCCATGTTTCACGTGACAGGCATGATGTACGGCATGCACGTGCCGATCTACACCGGCGCCACGGTGGTAATGATCCCGCGCTGGGACCGCGAGGTGGCCGGCAACGCTATCAGCAAATATAAGATCACGCATTGGACCAACATTCCCACGATGATCATCGACATGCTGGCCAGCCCGAATGTGGGCAAGTGGGATTTGAGTTCGCTCGCGTACATCGGCGGCGGCGGCGCGGCCATGCCGGAGGCCGTTGCGCAAAAGCTCAAGGAGCAGTTCGGCTTGCAGTTCATCGAAGGCTACGGCTTATCTGAAACCATCGCGCCTACGCACAGCAACCCCACCGACCGGCCCAAGCTGCAATGCCTGGGCATTCCCATCTTTGATACGCAAGCGCATGTAGTGAACCCGGACACGCTGCAAGAACTGCCGCCGGGCGAGGTGGGCGAGATCATTGTGCGCGGCCCGCAAGTGTTCAAAGGCTACTGGGGCAAGCCGGAGGCGACCAAGGCTGCGTTCGTGGAATTTCGCGGCGAGCAATTCTTTCGCACCGGCGACCTGGGCCGTACCGACGAAGACGGCTACTTTTTTATCACCGACCGCTTAAAGCGCATGATCAACGCCAGCGGCTTCAAAGTCTGGCCGGCCGAGGTGGAAGCGCTGCTGTACAAACACCCCGACATTGCCGAGGCTTGCATCATCGGCGCACCAGATGAGTACCGCGGCGAAACCGTCAAGGCTGTGGTCGTGCTGCGCGATCACGCCAAAGGCCGCGTGACTGACGCCGCTATCATCGACTGGGCCCGCGCCCACATGGCCGCCTACAAAGTGCCCAAGCGCGTGCAGTTTGTGCAGGCACTGCCCAAAAGCGGCAGCGGCAAAGTGATGTGGCGCGCGCTGCAGGAGCAGGAGTGGGCGGGCAAATAGTGCACTAGGCTTTGAAAAGAGCGTGCACTGCCTAATCCGTTCGGGCTGAGCCTGTCGAAGCCCATTAGCCAGCTACCCATTCGCTCAAGGGTTTGCAAATGCGTTTCGACAGGCCTGTCCTGAGCTTGCCGAAGGGCTCAACGCGAACGGGATTTGGCATTAACTTGAAGTGCTCTACGCAATATCCATGCGATTTTTGAGGCAAAAATGCTTCAAAGCCCGCATAAAAACTTGTTTGTATGCAGGGAGCTCGCGCTTGCAAGCGCTCGCCGTTCACGCGGCGGCAGGCAGTGCCTGCCGAAATCCCGCGTTCACCATGGATACTGCGTAATCGCTGCTTAAGTCTTTCTAAAATCCGTACGAATCAATACCCAAGCCGCCGCTGCCGCAAACAAATGCTTGAGCGTGTGACCGCTAATGACGGTCAGCGCATCCAGCATCTGATGGTCGAGCAATTCACAGACTTTAGCGGCGGCGTAGAGCCCGAGCACGGTCCACCAGGTGCTGCCGCGAATCGTGCCGCCGCGATAGAGCAGCGTGAGCAGCGGCACCAGCAGCATGGGCAGCCCCTGCAAAAAAATGTAAGGCCGCAGATCGCCATGGCCGGCGGTTTCAGTGAAGTACCAGTACAGACAAGACGTCACGGCCAGCAGGCTCATCACCGCCAGCGGCAGCGGCCGCACGGCAGCGGCGCTCACGCGGTCTGCCAACATCATCAAGGCGATGGAGACGCAGGCCAATGCAATCGGAATGCGGTCGATCAGCAACCCGAAATCCGCCGGCGCCCAGTGATAAAACGCCGAGCCAAAGCAAGTCGCGCACAATGCGGCGGACAGCAAGCGCCACGGCAGCTGCAGCGTGTGCGGCACCTGCGCAGCGCGCAGCAAGCCCAGAATGCCAACGATCAGAAACGGCAGGTTGGACAGCACGTCCATCGTGTTGGGAATGGCCAGCCACGCGCGCGTGTCAGCAAAGGCGTGGTACTGATCCGGCTGCGAGATCGGCCCGGCTACGAGCAGACCGGCCGCGGCCAGGCCGAGCGCGCCGGTAACGATGAGTTGACGAGATTGCTGCATGAATTTCCTCAGAAGCGATGTGAGGATTGCAGTGTTATCGGGTTTGGTGCAATAGGCGAGAACACTTGCTTGAGTGGATTGCGGTGATGCGCGGGGTATTGGGCGGCGATACTCAGCCGGTAAGCAATGCGCGACCAGATCACCCTCACCCTAACCCTCTCCCGTCAAGGGAGAGGGGACACTAGGACTGCAGCGCTTCCCACATCTCCATATCCCGCTGCGCCGTCCAAATCCGCGGACGGGAGCCGGAGAAAGAACAAAGCGCCTGCGCGCTTTGTTCCCGGCGATCGCACCATGCGCGTGCAAGCGCATGGTGGCAGACGCGCGAACCTAGTTTTGTAGAGCCTGCCACATTTCAATATCGCGCTGCGCCGTCCAAATCCGCGGATGCTTGATGCCGCTCGCCTCGTCATATGCGCGGCTCACATCAAACGGCATGCAGTGCTCATAGATCGGCACTTGGCCAAACACGGGGTCCATGCGGCTTTTGGCCAGCTCGAACGTTTGCTTCAGCGTGAGTTTTTTGGCCACGCCTTCTTTGCCGGCTTCAAACAGCATGGTGACCCATTTTTTGGTGTAGTCCAGCGCGCGGTTCACGTCCGCCGGGGTCTTCATGGCTTCGCCGCGGCCGGGCATGAGTTTTTCTGCGCCCATGGCACGCAGCAGCTCCAGCGTGGCGGGCCACTCTTCAAGCTGCGCATCGCCGGTGTAGACGCCGGCGTCCATCTCTACCAAATCGCCGCTGTACAGCACTTTCTCGCTCGGCACCCAGGCAATCGAATCGCCGCGCGTGTGGCCGGGGCCTACGTGTTTAAGCTGCACTTCAAGCTTGCCCAGATACAGCGTCATTTCTTTGGCAAAGGTCATCGTCGGCCAAGTGAGGCCGGGGATGGAATCCACGCCGGCAAACAGGCGCGGAAAGCGCTCAATCTCGCTTTGCATGTCTTGCGCGCCGCGCTCTGCAATCATCTCGCGCGTGGCGGCGCTGCAAATAATCTCCGTGGCCCCTTCTTTAAAGTAGGCCGACGCACCCAGCACGCGCACGGCGTGGTAGTGAGTAAGAAACACGTATTTGATCGGCTTGTCTGTCACGCTGCGAATGCGCCTGATCAGGTCTTGCGCCATGGCGGGTGTGGCGGTGGTGTCCAGCACCATGCAGCAATCATCGCCAATGATTACGCCGCTGTTGGGGTCGCCTTCTGCGGTGTAGGCCCAGCAGTGCGGTGACAACTGCGCGAAGGTAATGGTCTTTTCGGCCATGTCGGCCTTTGAGGCAAACGCCTTGCTCATGCAAGTTTCTCCATGCTTTGTTGGTGCTGCACCCAGGCGGTGAGCAGCTTGGTATGGCGTTCATCGGTAAGGCCCGCGCGCATGGCCAGCCCCGCGGGGCGGTTTTGGCTGCGCCACCAATCCAGCGTGTCGCGCACTGTGTCTGAAAGCGGCCGGATCGACAGGCCGTGGGCCAGCGCCAGCGCCACGCGCGTGAGCGGCAGGCCGGCGGTGTCACCGGCGGCCGGCACCCACACGGGCATGTCAGTCCAGGCCGAAACACCTTGCTGCTCAAGAAAATCGGCCGGAATCCACACCGGATTGGCCGGCGAGCGTGACACCGCCAGGCAGCAATCGATCAGCTCTGCCATGGTGAATGCACCGGGCTGCGATGTAGCGTTGTAAATACCGGTGACGCGCTGCTCTGCGCAGTGCACGACAAAGCGCGCCAGATCGCGCACGTCGATGAGTTGAATT
>JBOFGW010000365.1:0-10976 GCA_051649325.1 Burkholderiaceae bacterium
TCTAAAACTTCACTTGATCGGCCACGGCCGGCGGCAGCATGGGTTTGACCGCCTGTACCGCGGCAACCACCACCGGCACACTGGCTGCGTTTTTCCATCCATCCTGCTTCGGCACCCCGGTCAGGCTCGCCAGCACGGCCAACGTCATCACAATCACGCAGCCGCGCACAAAACCAAACACGGTACCCAGCGTGCGGTCTGTCGCACGCAGCGCGCCCGAGGTCAGTACCAGCTTGCCAATTACCCAGTTGACGATGCTGCCCACAAACAGCGCCGCAATCAGCACGGTCAGAAACCCTGCTGTCAGGCGCGGCAACGTGCCAATGACAAAAGACGGCATCAGCGCGGCGGCCTGCGGCGCGAACATATGCGCCAAGTAGAACGCCACCACCCAGTTGGCCAAGCTGAGCACTTCGCGGGTGAAACCGCGCATGATGCTGATGAGCATGCTGGCCAGCAGAATCAACGCCACCAAAATATCGATGGTTGTGAAAGTCATACGTGGTGAAGTCCTTTTTTCCTGCATCCGCTACTGCGGGATGATTTTGGGTGTGATACCGGCCGCAGCCAATTTGGCCACAGCTTTGGCGGCAGCGTCTTCACCGGCCACGGTAAAGCGCACACGCGTCACCGTGCCGGATTTGGTCTCAACTTCTTCACGGTACGGCGCAAAGCCGGCCTTGCGCAGATCGGCTTCTACTGACTTGATGCGGTCTTCCGTCGTAAACGCGCCGGCCTGCAAAATCACTTTGCCGGCCTTGGCCGCGGGCGCGCTTGCAGCAGCTGCTTTTGGCTCTGGTTTAGCCTCGGGCTTGGGCGTGCTCGCAGGAGCAGTCGGTTTGGCTTCCGCTTTGGCCGGCGCTGGCTCTGGTTTGGCTGCCGGTGTTGGCGACGCTGCTTGCACGGGCTTGGGCGGCTCTGGAGGTACTGCAGCAGTCGCTGCAGGCGGTTTTGTCGGCGCAGGCGATACGGAAGCAGCCGCAGCCGGGCTTGCAGCCGGACTCGCAACAGGCGCTTGCAGCGGCGTTTCAAACTTGCTGTCTTTAGACGGGATTTGCAGCACGACATCGTCAGACCACGGGCGCGGCTTGGAATCCATAATCAGCGGCACTACCACCACGGCGGTGAGCGCGAGGATTGCGCTGCCGATCAACGTGCGCCGAGCGCGGGTCTTGGCTTCTGCTGCTGGGTCTGCGGGAGTGACTGCCGCCATGCGGGTCCTTGAAACATGAATGCCGTGCTGGTGCGTTCTGCAGCCTAGCGAGGCGTTTTTTGCATCACGCCGCCCACGGTGAAGAACGATCCGAAGACCAAAATTCTATCACCCTCACCTGCCAGTGCCTTGGCGCGTGCCAAGGCGTCCACCGGGTTGGGAAAGGTTTCAATCAAGCGCTCTTTGCCCTGCTCGCTGCTGGCCATGATTCCATGCGCTGCCAGCCGGTCTTTGAGCTGCGCGGCGGTGGCCGCGCGCGGCGTGGGTAAGTCAGTCAACAACCAGTGATCAATGTGGCCTAAGAGCTTTTCAATCACGCCATCCAGATCTTTGTCTTTCATCGCGCCAAACACCGCGTAGGTGTACGGATAAAAGCCCATCTGCGCAAGGTTCTGTGCCAGTACCGCAGCCGCGTGCGGGTTGTGCGCCACATCCAAAATCACCGTGGGCCGGCCCGGCAGCACTTGAAAGCGGCCGGGAATTTCTGCCAGCAACAACCCCGTGCGTACCGCTTGCTGACTCACCGGCAGCCTGTCCTTCAACGCCTCCAGCGCTGCCAGTGCGGCTGATGCGTTGAGCAGCTGATTCGCGCCGCGCAGGCCCGGATACGCCATCGCACTCCGCCGCGCGCCGCGGCCGGCCCAGTTCCACTGTTGTTTATCGCCGGAGTAATTGAAGTCGCGCCCGAACAGCCACAGGTCTGCGCCGATGCTCTGCGCATAGTCCAGCAGCCGCTGCGGCGGCTGTGGGTCGGCGCAGATGGCGGGTTTGCCGCTGCGGTAGATATGCGCCTTCTCCCAGCCAATGTGCTCGCGCGTTGGCCCAAGATATTCCATGTGGTCCAGATCAATGCTGGTCACAATCGACACATCGGCATCGATGATGTTCACCGCATCCAGCCGGCCGCCTAGCCCTACTTCAAGCACCACGGCATCGGGCTTGCAGTCCATGAACCACAACAGGATGGCGAGCAGCGTGAATTCAAAATACGTGAGCGAAATTTCTTGTGAACCGTTCGGGCTGAGCCTGTCGAAGCCCCCTAATCGCGCCGCCTCAACCCGCTCCAAATACGGCACCAGTGCCGCATCCTCCACCTCCGCGCCGTTGAAGATCGCTCTCTCGTTAAACCGCACTAGGTGCGGCGATGTGTGCAGCGCCACTTTGTAACCCGCCTGCTGCAAGATGCTCGTCAGAAACGTGCAGGTCGATCCTTTGCCGTTGGTGCCGCCCACTGTGATCACTGGGCATGCAAACTCAATCGAAAGGCGCTGCGCCACGGCGCGCACGCGATCCAGCGACATATCGATGGTCTTAGGATGCAGCCGCTCGATGCGTTCGAGCCACTGCGCGAGGGTGAGATGATCAGGCATGTTGAAGCAGCATAAAGATAAAGCGCCGCAAGGATAGCGGCTGCATCAACTACAGCGAATTTACAACGCTTCTACGCAATATTCATGCGCCTTCTGGGGCAAAAATGGCTCAAAAGGCGCATGGATATTGCGTACAACACTTACGCCGATCGTTTAAAGCACAACAACAGGCATACTCACGCCGGATTAAGTATGCAGAACAATATCGATGTGGATTCCTGAGGCCGCCATCATGCTGGACGCCGCACTGCGCGGCGCGGCCGTTGCACTCGCGCTGCTGGTGGCGTTTACGCTCTGGCGCGACGCGTTCAATGTGCGCACCGCCAAAGTGGGCGCTTTTTTCATGCTGTGCCTGTGCGTGCAGATCGTGAGTTCTACGCCGTTGCTCGAACGCACCCTGCCCTGCGCCTGGCAGGCGCTGCCGGTGGGCATTTCGATTGCCAATTCTGTGCTGTTCTGGATTTTTGTACGCACACTGTTTGACGATGAATTTGTTGCCGGTCCACTGCATATCGGCGCGTGGGTGCTGGTGGTGCTACTCGGCGCCTCGCACTGCTTACTCACCTCGCCCGGCGCACCGTTTCCGGAGCTGCGCAAAATCACGGGCCTTGTGATGCGCTTCACGCCACTCGTGTTTGGACTGCTCGCGCTGGCCGCCGCTGCGCGGCAATGGAACGCCGATCTGGTGGAACGCCGGCGCACGCTACGCACGTTTGTGGTGGTGGCCGGCGGCGCATACACGCTGATCATGGTGGCGGTGCGCGTAGTGTCTGGCCGCGGGCAGCTTTCCGATTCCTCTGCAGTGCTGGACATGCTGGGGTTGCTGTTGATCATGGTTGGCGTTTCGCTCAACGTGCTGGTGGTGCGCAAAAGCGATTTGTTTTCCGCGGCCGCGCAGCCCGCAGAACCTGCGCTGGAAGCGGCGCAACCCGCGCTCAACAAAGGCGCAGCGCCCGACCCGGCGGAAGATGCGCTGCTCGCGCGCCTGTCGCAGTTGATGCTTGAGGGCCGCGCCTACCGGCTAGAAAATCTCACCGTCGCCAGCCTCGCAAGCAAGCTGGGCGTGGCGGAATACCGGCTGCGCCGCGCAATCAACGGCCGGCTCGGGCACCGCAACTTCAACGCCTATATCAACGGCCTGCGGCTTGAAGAAGCCAAACAGGCGCTGGCCGACCCGGCGCGGCGCGCGTTGCCGGTGCTCACGATTGCTTTGGAATCCGGTTTTCAGTCGATCGGGCCGTTTAACCGCGCCTTCAAAGCCGCGACGGGCCGCACGCCGACCGAGTTCCGGCAAGAACAACTTGAGCAAAGTATGACCGATTCTTGAAATCGGCTGATCGAAAACGCGAATCACCATCTTCCGGCAAGACAAACCGCGCACCAAATCTCATTCTGACTGCTCCGAAGGCCTGAGCCTTCATTTTTTTGGAGCAACACGATGTCAGTTTTATCGACAAAACCCGCGCCGCGCCGCCAGGCAAGTTGGCTCGCTGCCGCCGCGCTGGCACTTGCCGCCACACTTGCAACAGTTTTCCCGGCCCACGCCGGCGTGGGTTTAAGCAGCATCGCCGCCACCGAGCAAGACGGCCCGATCACCGTCTTCTACCCCAGCACCGACCCAGACCAAACCACAACACGCGGCCCGTTCACCTTGCAAGCCGTGCGTGAAGGCGCGCCCGCCAAAGGCAACGGCCGCTTGGTAGTGATCTCGCACGGCTCGGGCGCATCGCCCTGGGTGTATTCGGATTTAGCGCGTGCGCTGGTGCAAGCCGGTTTTGTCGTGGCGCTGCCAGAACACCGCGGCGACAACTACAAAGACACCAGCCAAATCGGCCCGCCCACGTGGAAGCAGCGGCCGGCAGAAGTGTCCCGCGCCATCGACGCGGTGGGCCGCGATGCACGCTTTGCACCGCTCTTGGATCTGCAAAAAGTCGGCGTCTACGGCATGTCTGCCGGCGGCCATACCGTGCTGAGCCTGGCCGGCGGTACGTGGTCGCCCGGCAATTTCAAGCGCCACTGCGAGGCACATATTCAAGAAGATTTCTATAGCTGCGTTGGCCTGACCACGCGCCAGACCGGCGGTGTACTCGACGGCGTCAAAATCCGCATCGCGCTGGCTCTGATCCGCAGCAAGCTGGATGACGACACGCCAGAAACCTATCAAGACCCGCGCGTTGCCGCGCTCGTCGCGAGCGTACCGTTTGCCGCGGACTTTGACATGGCCTCGCTCACCGCGCCGCGCGTTCCGCTCGCACTCGTCACCGCCGGGCAAGACCGCTGGCTCACACCTAAATTCCATAGTGACCGCGTGCTCGCCGCTTGCAAAACCTGCGTTCACTTGGCCCATTTGCCCACCGCCGGCCACGGTGCATTGCTCTCGCCCTTGCCACCGGGCTTCACCGGCCTCGCCGCAGAATTGATGAACGACCCGCCGGGCTTTGACCGCGCGCAATTGCCCGCGGTAGACGCAAAAATCGCGGCGTTTTTTGTGCAGTATTTGGCTCCAACGAAATAGCCGGTACGGATTTAGAAGTGCTCTACGCAATATCCATCAGGGTTTTCAGGCAAAAATGGCTGAAAATGCCCGTGGATATTGCGTCATTTCTATGAGGAACTTCTAAAAACCTCCGTTCGCGTTGAGCCTGTCGAAACGCATTTGAGATAGGTCATTGATTTCATTAATAAGTGAAAGGCGCAGGCAGGCTCAGCCCGAACGGTTTGGAGAGTTCTTAGAAGTGCTCTATATGAATGCTGACGGTATTCACCCGCGATCGGTCCGCGCTAAGCTAAATCGCTCTTGGTCATTGAAGCTGCAGCACTTCACACAATCCATCACGCGGCGGGAGGCCTTGCATGAAACGCGTCACCGGCATTGGCGGTATTTTCTTTCACGCGCGCGACCCGGCGCTGCTGCACGCGTGGTACCGGAAGCATTTGGGCATTGACGTGCAGGAATGGGGCGGCACCGCATTCACCTGGACCGATGCGCAAGGCAAGCCCACAGGCGGCACCACCATCTGGAGCGTGGGCGATGCCGCCAGCAACGCCTTCACGCCCAGCACCGCGCCGTTCATGATCAACTATCGCGTAGAAGACCTGCACGCACTGGTAGCGCTGCTGCGCGCAGAAGGCTGCAACGTGCTCGACAAAATCGATGAATCTGAATACGGCAAATTTGCCTGGGTGATCGACCCCGAAGGCAATAAGGTCGAGCTGTGGGAGCCACCAGAAAGCCAGTGATGAGCAGATCCAAGGCAGACAAAAAGTAGATACGCAATATCCATGCGCCTTTTCAGGCACAAATGCTTGAAGATGCCTATGGATATTGCGTGCAGCACTTTGATTTGCTGCTCCAACTGCCAGCCTAGCGTCGGCGCTGCTTGAACGTATTGGCCTGCTGGCTTAAGCCCGGTACGGCAAGATAAAACGTATCGGCGGAGATCTTGTACAGCGCGGCGCACGATTCAGGGTCTTTCTCAACGCGTGTGCACAGCATGTTGCCATTGGCATCTACGCGCCAAGTACCGGCAAAGGTTTTGTCTTTGTAGCTACGGCTGCTGACTTGCATGGCACCGCCTGGCTGCAGCGCATAGGTCACGCCGCCGTCAAAACCGTCATCAAAGACGGCGCGGTCGCGCGCTGCAGCGGCCAGCACGGCTTGAATTTCCGGTGCAGTCAGCTGCTGCGCGCCCTGCGGTACTTTGCCTACCGGCGCGGTGGCGCAGGCGGTAGAAATAGCGCCGGCCAGTAGCATCAGGGCTAAAGCGATGGATTGTCTCATCATGATTTTTCCTTTGGTGATGGCGTGTTTTGCAGCTTGGCGCGGCACCAACTCCGCGCTAGCCGGAGCCAGCGCCGCGCGGCTGCAAAGCCCGGCGCTTAAAACTTGTAGGACACGCCCACAGAAAACAGGTCGGTGTTGGCTTTTTCGGTCTTGTTGAACTTGGTGGGGTAGCGGTCCCAGTCGGCGTTGACGGCCCAGTGTTTGGTGATTGCATAGCTCGCACCCACGCCCAAAATCGGCTGAAACGAGCTTTCAGACGCAGACCCCCCGGCTGCGTAGCTCACCTTGCCGCGGCTGTAGCCCACGCCAAGGCGGCCCTTGAGCGCAAAGTCGCCAAACGTCGCTTGCGCTACGCCCGTCACGCCCAGGCCAGAATTCTTGGCAGTGCCTTGGCGCAGCACGCTGCCGTCTTGAATGCCGGCCTTGGCGCTGCCGGTTTGGTAGTACACGGCCTCAACACCAAACGGCACGTCGTTAAACATCATGCCGCCGTAGAGCTTGCCGCTCGTGCCATCCGACTTATCGCAGGGTGCGCCGGGGACGCAGTTGAGTTTGAAATCCGATTTAGCGCCAATGCTGCCGCCCACATACACCTGCGGATCGGCAAACACCGGCGCGGCAATGCCTGCCAGTGCGAAAGCGGTGGAAACAAGTGCTGCCTTGAACGTGGTTTGTTTAACCATTGAAAGCTCCAGAGTTGTGAAGAAGGAGAGGCGCTTGACTGAAATTCTTGGCTTCGCGTCAATGCCGTACCGCCACTTTGCAGTGCAACGTAACAAAGAACAACAATTCTGTACTTTGTACAAATTTATGGCATATTTAGTACCGTAATTCAGTACTGTTTAGCGCTGCAAACGGTTGTAAACATCCCCGTACTTCTGCCGTCTTTGGCGCGCTGAAAGGTAAACCGCATGAGCTCACCCGATCTGCTTTTGGCCACGCTGCGCACGCAACTGCGCGCCGCCGGCATCACCTACAAGCAGCTTGCGCCACTGATTGGCATGAGCGAATCCAGCGTCAAGCGCATCTTTAGCCAGCGCGATATGTCCCTCACCCGCTTGGCAGAAATCTGCAAGGCGGCCGACATTTCGTTTGAAGAGTTGCTGCGCACCGCCGCCGATGCCGCGCCGCACGCCGACACCCTCACCCTCGCGCAAGAAAAAGCACTGGTGGCCGATGCCAAGCTGATGATGATCGCCATCTGCTGCCTGGGCCAGTGGACGCTGGAACAGATGCTGGAGACCTACACGCTCTCTGAGCCCGAGTGCATCCGCTACCTGGTCAAGCTGGACAAACTCGGCCTAATCGAGCTGCGGCCGCTGAACCGCTACCGCCTGCGCGTGGCACGCACCTTTCGCTGGCGGCCGGATGGCCCGGTGCAAGAGTTCTTTCGCAGCGCCGTGGTGGCAGACTATTTTGGCGGCACGTTTGATGGCCCCGGCGAAATTCTGCTCTGCCTGCAAGGATGGCTGTCACACGTCAGCGCGCAAGACCTCACTAATCGCATCCGCACCCTGGCCGCAGAACTCGCCGCCAGCCACCAGCAAGACCAGCGCCTGCCGCGCGACCAGCGCGATGGCTATACCTTCGTGGTCGGCCTGCGGTCGTGGGAGCTGAGCGCGTTTACCTCAATGCGAAGGCCCGTGATTGTGAATGCTGCGCAGGCGGGAAAGCGACGGGGAGCAGCAGCTAAAGAGTGACTACGCAATATTCATAAGGGTTTTGAGGCATTTTTGCCTCAAAAAGCGCATGGATATTGCGTAGCGGGTTTGAGGCGAGCATGTTTTGCTGAACAGTCCTCTTCAAGCCGGAATTTTCGCAAACCGCATCACCGCGAAAAACAAGGCGATGGTCAGCACGATGTCGCCGAAAGTGGTGTAGTACAGCCATGTGTCTTTTGAAAAAAACTCCGCGACCGCGTAGTTGAGCCCCGCCATCAGCAAGCCGACCAGCCCTAGCCCGAGCGTGAAGCGCCGCAAGTCGATGGGAACCATCAGGTAACGCTGCAGGCGCCCGCCAAAATAGTGGCCGCGGTTGGCAAACGCGTCAGTGAGCATGAGCGTAGCGACAAACAGGCCAAGTACGGTGCTTTTCATCTGCACCGCCCAGTCGTTCTGAAACGCCAGCGAAAAACCGGCGGATACCAGCAGCATGAAGATGCCGAACATGGCGAGGCCGCCGAGCAAATCCACCTTTACAAAACGCTGCACCACCAGCAGCGCCAGCCCGGCGGCGGCGCCGATCAGGGCTGCGGTAGTTAGATCTGTCAGCTTGGCGACGGCGAAGAACAGCAGCCCCAGCGCGATATCCACAAACACCGAGTATTTATTGCGATTCCACTGTGCTTTTTCGCGCTCGGCTTTTTCTTGCGCCTGCGGATCGTTGGCGGGCACGGGCGCCTTGGCCCATTCAGGCCACCCGATGCGTTTACCGGGGTGGCTTTCATGCGCGAGCGCGCCGCCCACCCGCACGGCAATGCCAATGGATACTGCATTGATCCAGCCGGCCTCGACTTCCAGCAGCCGGCCGTCGGCAAGTTGAGCGCGCAGGACATGATTGCGCTGCCCGTCAGGACGCCAGTATTCCGTGGTGTCGCTGGCGACCAACGCGCCGTCCAAGTACAGGCGGCTAGTCATCCGCTTAAAGTCGTAACTTGTATGCGCCTGCCCTTGCACACCGCCGACGGAAAAGCGGCGTTTGTAAGTCCAAAGATTCAAATCAGTGATGTGCTACAGATGAGAGGTGATTGATAAATCATGCATTTTGAGCGATTTTAATTGCAAACTACGCATATTCTATGCGGGTTTCCAGCCATTTTGGGCTGAAAACCCGCATGAATATTGCGTAATCGGCTTTAAATGATTGCAATCAAACTCATCGTAACCAGCACCGTGCGGTGCAAGTGATTCACTCATTTCATGAGAGCGCAGAACACTCCGTGCTCTTGAACCATTGGTTGATTCAGCGGCGCTTACAGCTTTAAGATGAACTGGTTTGTGCCACCAAGAGCCACAAGGAGCGAATGATGCGACGTTCATTGAGCGCGATGTGCTTGAGTGTTTTTGCGTGCACAGCCTGGGCCGGGAGCGGTGATTCCGTCATCCAATTCCACACACCCGGCGTGCTGGACGAAATCAAACAAAAGAATCCAGATCACTATCAACGGATTACGGCGATTCTGGATGTAGCTGCGCGAGCAGACTGCGGCAACGCCAGCCAAGAAAAACTGCTGGCTGTTCGGGTGAATGCAAAAAACCTGCAATGCAGCATGGTGCTTAAAACCAGTTTCCCCGCGCAGCGCGAGGTGTCATTTACCTTGGATGACCAGCGTTACGTCGGCTCAGTACGCGTAGACGGTGATTCAATGCGTATGAAGCCGCTGAAGCCGCAGTGAAACCTGCTTTGCCCTAAGGCCACTCAATTAAAAAAGAGCTTACGCAGTATTCATGCGGATTTTCAGCCATTTTTGCCTGAAAATCTGCATGGATACTGCGCGATTTATTTCACGCAATCACACTTTACCCATCAATTGTTCGTTCTCCGTTGCAGAGGATGGATGTTGAAATCGCGGGTGAATCAGTCTGCGGGTGAGGCCATGAAAACACAAGATCGCGAATCACTGCTGAAGACGCTGAAAACCCGCTTCGACAAAAACATGCACCGCCACAAAGGCATTGCGTGGGACAAAGTCGCGGCCAAGCTTGAGGCAAATACCTCTGCACTCAAAGCCCTCGGCGCAATGGAAGCCTCGGGCGGCGAGCCGGACGTGATCGGCCAGGACAAAGCTACGGGTCAGTACCTCTTTTGCGATTGCTCCGCAGAAAGCCCGCCCGGCCGCAGAAGCCTGTGCTACGACCGCAAAGCTCTGGACGCGCGCAAAGAGAACAAGCCCGCAGGCAGTGCGATGGAGATGGCAGCAGCGATAGGCATTGAACTGCTCACTGAGGAGCAGTATCGCCAGCTACAGCAGCTAGATGAGTTTGATCTGAAAACGTCAAGCTGGATCGCAACGCCAAAGGATGTGCGCGCACTCGATGGCGCCCTGTTCTGCGACCGGCGCTACGGCAAAGTGTTTGTGTATCACAACGGTGCGCAGTCTTACTATGCGGCGCGGGGGGTTCGGGGGTTGCTGCGGGTGTAGGTGTGCGGAAAAGAGCAAGTAGCTCTAGCCTCAACTCTCTTGGCAAATTTGTGGTCTGACCTAAGCCAGCTTCCCGTTATATAGTGTGACGTACACATTGTCCTATCCTCAATGAACGAGAATCCAGACCAGACGTCGCTACGGCAGCAGCTCAGGGCGCGCCAACGCGAAGCCGAAAAAGCAGATCGTGCCGCCTACATAGTGATCGGTGCAACTGCCTATCTCATGGCATGCCTCTTGGGCGCAATGTTTCTGCTGGGCAATCGCCCTGAAAGCGGAGCGCCGCTGACAAACGGGCAATTTGTATTCATGTTTTTTGTGGTTGGACCAGCGCTGGCAGCGCTATACCTCTTTGCAGAAGCTCTGCTCAGTGGCATGAGAGTGCTTGGATGGGTAGTTGTGATCGCGGTGGCTTGCGCGATCGCGGCACTAGGTTATTGGCTGCTGTAGCTTGTCCAATTAGCTTTA
>JBOFGW010000366.1:0-7701 GCA_051649325.1 Burkholderiaceae bacterium
TGATGTGGGTGTTGTCGTGTTCTGCTATTACGAGTGATGCCATCGAGTGCTCCGAATCTGTTTTAGTCCCCTCTCTCCTCGCGGGAGAGGGTTAGGGTGAGGGGGCGCTTCAAACACTGTTCTCTTCGTTCAAAGAGTTCACCCTCACCCCTGCCCTCTCCCATCAAGGGAGAGGGAGTTTTAGTTAGATAACCTTCGCTTCGTTCTTCAGCTTTTCCACCAGCGTTTTCACGTCCGGCACCTTGATACCGGCCTTGCGTCCCGGCGGGTCGCTGGCTTTGACCAACGCAAGGCGCGGCGCAACGTCCACGCCCAAGTCAGCAGGCTTCACCACATCCAGCTGCTTTTTCTTGGCCTTCATGATGTTGGGCAGCGTCACGTAGCGCGGCTCGTTCAGGCGCAGGTCAGTCGTCACAATCGCCGGCAGTTTGACCTTGATGGTTTCCAGGCCGCCATCGACTTCGCGCGTCACAGCAGCGGTATCGCCTTCCACCACCACTTTGCTGGCAAAGGTGGCTTGCGGGCGGTCCAGCAGCGCGGCGAGCATTTGGCCGGTTTGGTTGGCATCGTCATCAATCGCCTGCTTGCCCATGATCACAAGCGCGGGCTGCTCTTTATCCACAATCGCTTTGAGCAGCTTGGCTACTGCGAGCGGCTGCAAGTCGGCATCGGTTTCCACCAAAATCGCGCGGTCAGCGCCAATGGCCATCGCGGTACGCAGGGTTTCTTGGCACTGCGTCACGCCACAGGAAATCGCAATCACTTCGGTCGCCTTGCCGGCTTCTTTCAGGCGCACGGCTTCTTCCACCGCGATCTCGTCAAACGGATTCATACTCATTTTGACGTTGGCGATGTCCACGCCGGATTGATCAGCCTTGACGCGCACCTTGACGTTGTAGTCGACCACGCGTTTGACCGGAACCAGGATTTTCATTGTCACAATGCCTTTGAAAAAGTCGCTTTTGGAATTGACGTTTACGTAAACCAAATTGTAAGCCAGCCAAATTGCACAGCCGTCACAATCGGGTAACTCACAAATATAGAACGATCGTTCGCTTTTTAAGCCTAGACGTTTAGTCGCAGCGCTCTAACGGGTTTTTCGCATGCATTTTGAATGCACACTACGCAGTATCCATGCGCTTTTTGGGGCAAAAATGGCTCAAAAAGCGCATGGATACTGCGTAGATGTTTGGCGTTTTGAACGCTTTGAGTGCGGCAGCGAGCAGCAACGGTTATAGTCCCGCGCACATTTCACTTTGCCCGGTGCGCTGCCTGTCTTTATGCAAACCTTCTCCAATTCTTTTCCGACCCATATAAACCGCTATCTGCTGCGGGCTTTTTATGCCTTAGCGGCTGCTGCAACGCTGGCGGGTTGCCAAGCGCCGTCCACCACTACAAACCCTAGCGGAGTCAAACCTGTGCAGAGCACGCTCTTTGATCTTGGCGCGGCACAAGCGCCCATCGCAGCGAAAAAGCCCAAAGACGTGAGCATCCACGGCGACCCACGGATTGACAACTACGGCTGGCTGCGCAGCGATGCGCCCACTAAAAACGATGAACTCATGGCCCATCTGCGCGCTGAAAACGCCTATGCCGATGCGGTGATGAAGCCGCTCAACGGCCTGAAAGACGCGCTGTACAAAGAAATACTTGGCCGCATTCAAGAAACCGATGAATCGGTGCCCTATCCACTGCGCGGCTACTGGTACACCAGCAAAACCGAGCAAGGCAAGCAATATCCCATTCACGTGCGCCGCAAAGGTTCGGCGACCGCGGCCGATGAAGTGCTGCTGGATGTAAACGCGTTAGCGCAAGGCAAAAAATATATGAGCCTGCGCGGCATGCGCGTGAGCCCCAACAACGCGTTGCTGGCCTACGGCACCAATGAAACCGGCGGGCTGGAGGCAACGCTGCGCGTGCGCGACATCGCCACGCAAAAAGATTTGCCGCTTGCCATCACCGACGTGGCCGGCTTTGTTTGGGCGGCCGACAACAAAACGCTGTTCTACACCAAGCAAGACAAAGCCAAGCGGCCCTACCAAGTGTGGCGGCATGTGCTGGGCGCGGGTACGCCGGACCAATTGGTGTTTGAAGAGAAAGACGAGCAATTTTGGCTGGGCATTGGCAAAACCCGAAGTGATGCGTTTGTCGTGATCGAACTAGGCAGCAAAGACACGAGCGAAGTGCATGTGCTGCCGGCTGGTGAGCCGCAAGGCAAATTCCGCGTGATCGAACCGCGCAGCAAGGGCATTGAATACAGCCTGGAGCACCGCGGCGATGTGTTCTATATCACCACCAACGATACCGGCCCAAACTTTCGCCTGGTCACAGCGTCCGTGGCCGACCCCGCACGCGCGCGCTGGCGCGAGCGCATCGCGCACCGTGCAGACGTATTGCTGGAAGATATGCTGCTCTTTGCGGGCCACATGGTGCTGCTGGAACGCGATCGCGGGCTGAAGAAATTTCGCATCTTTGACTTGGCCAGCGGGCAAGATCACTACATCGCCTTTGATGAGCCGGCCTACACCATCGGCCCGGTGAGCAATGCAGAATTCAACACGCAGCAATTGCGCTACGGCTACAGCTCACACAAAACACCGCAAAGCGTGTTTGATTACGACATGAGTACCAAGACACGCGAGCTGAAAAAGCGCCAGCCGGTCTTGGGCGGCTATGACGAAAAGCAATACACCACCGAGCGCATCACCGTGCGTGCCAAAGACGGCACGCAGGTTCCGGTGAGCCTGGTGTATCGCACCAATCTGCGCACGCCGGGCAAGCCGCAACCCTTGCTGCTAGAGGGCTACGGCAGCTATGGGTTTAGCTATGACCCAAATTTTTCCTCCAACCGCGTGAGCTTGCTGGACCGCGGCGTGATCGTGGCCGTTGCACATATCCGCGGCGGCTCTGATCTAGGCCGGCCTTGGTATGACAACGGCAAGCTGGCCAAGAAGATGAATACGTTCACCGACTTCATCGCCTGCGCGGAAGGACTAATTGCACAGGGCTACACCAGCAAAGACAAATTGATTGCGCAAGGCGGCAGCGCCGGCGGTTTGCTGATGGGTGCAGTGGCCAATCTGCGGCCCGATCTGTTCAAAGCCATCGTGGCTGAAGTGCCATTTATGGATGTGATCAACACCATGCTGGATGAGTCGCTACCGCTCACCGTGGGCGAATTCCTCGAATGGGGCAACCCCAAGGTCAAAGAACAATACAGCTGGATGCGCGCCTATTCGCCCTACGACAACCTGCGCGCCACCGCCTACCCCGCCATGTACGTGCGCGCCGGCATCAACGACAACCAAGTGTCGTACTGGGAGCCGGCCAAGTACGTGGCCAAACTGCGAACGCTTAAAACCAATGCCGATGCGCCGTTGTTGTTTCACATCAACCTGGACAGCGGCCACGGCGGCGCCAGCGGCCGCTACGACGCGCTGAAAGAGCGCGCGCAGGTGTTTGCATTCATGCTGGGTACGTGGGGTATTGCGCAATAAAAAACGTGTTTTCTAGCAGGTGCTACGCAATATCCATGCGCCTTTTCAGGCAAAAATGCCTGAAAAGGCGCATGAAACCTGCGTAGTTCACATACAAACTCTCGCTGAACAGAGCCTGACCGGCAGATGCAGTGATGCGCAGCCGCGCGGTTGGTACGGCTGCCTATTCGTCATCGCTACGCAGTCACACGCGATCCATTTCTATGACATCTGTTATACGCATGCAACCACATCCTTAATACAAAGGATTTTGCGCTGTCATGCACTTGCCATAATGAGAGTGACTTTGTTCTTTCGCGCGATGCGCGCACTGTGCTTTGAACCGACTGAATCAACTCGATGGCCTGCGTGGTGTGGCAGCGCTGCTCGTGCTGCTGTACCACTTCACCACCCGTTACGACGAAATCTTTGCGTTCTCGCAGCCGCTGCCCTTTGGTGTGCCACACGGCGGCCTGGGCGTGAGTTTGTTCTTTGCCATCAGCGGCTATGTGATCTTTATGACGCTGGAGAACATCCGCAGCGCGCGTGATTTTGTGGTGAGCCGCTTTTCACGCCTGTTTCCGGTGTTTTGGGTATGCGTCATCCTCACTTGGCTGTTGTGGCGCGTGGTGCAGTGGCCCGGCACGCCCACCGGCGGGCGCGATCTGCTGTTTAGCCTCACCATGCTGCCGGAGCAGTTCAACGCGCAGGCCGTCTCTAGCGTGTATTGGTCGCTGCGCGAAGAGCTGCTGTTTTATCTGTGGATGCTCTTGTTGTGGCAGCTTGGTCTGCTCAAGCGGCCGGTGCTGTGGATTGGCCTGTGGCTGGCGGCTACTGCGGCGTTTGTGGTGTTGTACCGGCTGGGCATTCATGCGCCGCCGTTTCCTGTTGTGCAAGCCTTGATTCTCAAACATATTGCCTGGTTCATGCTGGGCGTGCTGGTCTACGTGCATCAGCAGGGGCGCATCAACAGCGTGACATTTGCGTTGCTCGCGCTGCTGGCGATCACTTGCGCGCTGCTACGCTTCGGCCCGTACACGGGCTGGCCTGCCGGCATTTGCGCAGTGTTGACGCTGACGGCGGTTTATCTGGCCGTGCGCGGCAAGCTCGCGATTGCCGGCACACGTGTGCTGATGTTTTTTGGCGCTATCTCATATCCGCTGTATTTGATTCATGAGCCATTTGGCTGGGTGGTGATCCACACACTGGATGGGCTGGGTGTGAATCATTGGGTTTCGATTGCCGCTGCCACCGCCGCCGCAACGGCGCTGGCGTATGTGCTGCACAAAGCGGTGGAAATGCCGGCCATGCGCTGGCTGCGCGGCAAATGGCGGCGCAATGAACCAGCTGCGGCAAGCTCCACACCAGCACCCACACAACGCGCTGCAGTGCCGGCGGCGTGCCTGGCGGCGGTGGCCGCCGTGGCGCTGGCGCCAAATCTGTTTGCTGCGCCGGCATACCGGCAAGAACGCAGTGCGGAGCAGACACTGCAATCCATCGCACCACAAAACGTGCAGCCCTGCGCCGCCAACGCGCAGATGATTGTGGTGCTAGGCCAGTCCAACGCCGGCAGCCATGCCCCGGCGAGCAATGCATCGCCGCCGCAAGCCGGGCAGGTGTTTTGGCGCGGCCAGTGCGCGCACCTGCAAGACCCGCTGCCCGGCACCACCGGCGGTGGTGCCAGCGTGTGGGCGGCGCTGGTACAAGCCATGCCGGCAGATGCGCAGAGCCGCACCGTCATCGCACCGCTGGCCGTGGGCAACACGCGGATTGCGAATTGGGTGTTGCCGGGCACGCTCTACTATGAATTGCTCGCACACCTGAACGCGGTGCGTGCGTCCGGCATTGCCGTGCGGGCGGTGCTCTGGCAGCAAGGCGAAGCGGATATGTGGGCCGGCACCGAGGCGCGGTACTACCTGCGCGACCTCAAGCAACTGCGCGCCATGCTGGATGCGCATGGCATCACCGCGCCGCTTTACACCGCGACTTCCACCTACTGCAAGCAGTTCGGTACTGGCAACGTGCGCCGTGCGCTCGCGCGCGTGCATGCACACGGCCTGATTGAACGCGTGCTGCCCGGGCCGGATACCGATGCGCTTACCGGACCCCTGCGCGCTGATGACTGCCATTTCAGCGAGCCAGGCCGGCAGCAAGCGGCGGCACTGTGGCTTGAGGTGCTTAGCCGCGCTAAGGCGCAATGACTGCACTTTTTTGCAGTTTTGAAGATGGACTACGCAATATCTATGAGCTTTTTCAGCCATTTTTGCCTGGAAAGGCGCATGGATATTGCGTGGTTTTGTTTTTTACTCGTTCCCTTGACCACTCAGCCGTGCTTGCCGCACAGCGCGCGCAGTTTCATCGAGTCGCTGTCGCAGCGCAGGCGTAACGACTAGCGGCTTGGCGGCCTGCGCGGCATAGCGTGGCAGCGTGGCTTCTTGTTTAAGCCGCTGCACATCGTCGGCTTGCTTTTGCAGCACGCTGACTGCGCCCGTGACCGGTGCAGTCGTAAACACATCGTTGCGATTGGTCACGTCGTCGTTAGTACGCACGTAAAACGGAATAAACGCAGTGCCAACGCTGGCCAGGCCGTGGTAGTCGCCCAAAAAATAGCCGCGCGCAATCGGCGCCTTGACCAGATCAAACGGCGCGGCCACGCGCACCTCGTTCCACGTGGCACCGCCATCTGAAGAGCGGGCCAGCCATTTGTCGGTGAACAGCGTGGTGGGGTCTGACGTGTTACTGCGAAAGTCGTAGTAGGTCACGCCGACGGTGCCGTCTGCACGCACGTGCACGCTGGGCGTGAACGCGGCGACGGTCGTGACGCTGTTCACCCGCACCGGCGTTGACCAGGTATTGCCGCCGTCGGTGGAGCGCGTGAGCAAAATGCCGTCCACCCCTGCCCCGCTCGCGCGCACGTCCTGCCACACCACGTACACATGGCCGTTCGGCGCGACGGCCATGCCGGGCAGCGTGGCGCCGTCACGCACTGTCGCACTGCTATTTTCAGGGTCGCGCGCGCCCAGCGCAGTGACATCGGCAATCTTCACCGGGCCGCTCCAGGTTGCGCCTTTGTCGGTGGAGCGGATGAGTTGCAGCGACACAAGCTGCGAATTATTCGGCCCCGGATTGAACTGCGCAAAGATGTTGAGCACCGTGCCATCCGGCAGCGTGACAATCTGATTGCCGAGGGTCTGCGCGTTCAGGCCGGGGTCATAGATGATGCGCGCCGCCTCCCACGTCGCGCCACCGTCCACCGTGCGGGCAAGTAGCGTAGGGCCGCGGCCGCTACTGTCCAGCCGGTCCCATACCGCGTAGGCAAAGTTGGGGTTGGTGGAATCTGCGGTGATGGAATTTTTGTCGTTGAAAAACTGCGCGCCGGCATCGCGGATCAGTGTGGTGATTGGCCCCCAAGTACGCCCGCCATCGCTGCTGCGCGACACCAGCATCGCACTCACACCAGTCGCCGTCTGCGCCGCGCCGCTGATGGACAGCGCCATCTGAAACGCGACTCCGTTGGGGCTGAAGGTCACCCACGGGTCGGATGCGCGCTCGTAGTCGCCACCATTGGCTGCGTTGCCGCCGGCGCAGCGCGAAAACGGCACGGCGCTGCGCGTCCAGGTGGCGCCGCCGTCTTGGGTCACGACTGTCATCAGCCCTTGCGACCCACCGTTGGACCAGCGGTCTTGCTGCCACACGCCGATGCGGTTGGCGGGGTTGGTGGGATTCACCGCAAGGTAGGGCTCAACTTCCGCATCCAAATACAGCGTGCCGGTCTGCCCGGCGCTGCACCCTGCGGGAAACGGGCTGGCACCCGACACCAGCACCGCCGGATCGGGCGGCGGCGCAGCGCTTGGCGTGGGCACGGGTGTTGGCGATGGCGTGGGCGCGAGCGCCGCCGGCGCGCTAGACCCGCCGGAGCCGCCGCAGCCGCCGGCGAGCACGCTGACAGCCAGCGCCGCCAAAGCCATCACCGCCGCGCGGGTTTTCAAAGCTGCTTGAGTGGGCTTTGCCATACCGAGCCTGCCTCAAAACGCGAAAAGGATGCGGCAGTGTAGGACGACTTGGCGCGCGACCTACCGCCGCGGCAACCGTTCGTCTGCCGCGGCGATCACGCGGCAGCAAAAAAGCAAGGTTTGCACTGCCTCTACGCAATATCCATGCGCTTTTTGGAGCATTTTTGCCTGAAAAACCGCGTGGATATTGCGTACGTGCCTTGAAAGTCGCT
>JBOFGW010000367.1:0-4099 GCA_051649325.1 Burkholderiaceae bacterium
CATTACACGAGGACTTGCGACGATTACTATGCGCGGCTTTTTTAAATTTGCTGCGGCATATAGATCAACGATTGCCGCCTTTAATTGATCCGGATCAACTGGATCTGTTCTCAGCGCGTTTGTGGTCCATTTTTGTGCATGCTCGACAAGCGCGCGTTGTTCGGCGGCCGTAATGCCGCCTTTGACACAATTTGGAGTCCGTACAATTTTGCTCATGGAATCCTCTTAATCAGCAACGCGGCGCAGGCCAGACCCAACGGTGTCTTGGACTTGGATCGGGCAGTGGTACACGCCGACCGGAATGGTCGGTGCGCTGTGTTCTTCGTGGCGCATTTGCGTGGGGCGCGTAACCTCCAAGTAACACTCGCCTTGAGGGCAGGTCCACATTTGCGCGATACGCATGGCGCTGATGCGCGCTACGGCCGCCGACCCGATTTCTGCAGCGCGCGAGGCGTCCTGATCGGCTTTATCTTCGGCAGTGAATTCATAGATGGCGTGAGCGTGGCCGGTCACTTCGCCGTGCGCAAGCACAAATCGTGTTCCGTTTTCGGGTTCGATTTTGGTGCAGCCCGCAGGTAAAGCGGGAACGCCTCGCAGAAGTACGTCGCCTTGGCGAAGTTGATTGTTTTGAAGTTGAATAGGTTTCATGAAGATTCTTTCGTTTTTACGTTCACTGGGTTGAGAAAATTATCCGATCACTCCGAAACCGATCAAAGCTGTAAGCACAAGGCATATGCACACGATGGCACGGTTGATAGGGTCGCTCCAGCCGTACGCGTCAGCTTGATCTTGGGCTTGCACCGGTGCCGGCGGCGGAGTCTCAATGCGGCGCGCTATCTTGCGTCGCAGATCAGCCATGTTGCGGCTTAGCATGCGGCGCGCTTCGATGCTGCGCGCAAGGTCGAACTGGCGTTCGAGCACTTTGAGGTTCAGGCGCAGCTCGGTCAGCGTGAGGTTGTCATCGCCGAACGCCGCGCGGTGTATTTGAGCTTGTTTCGGTGTCATTGCCGAGCCCATCGTTTGACGCACGAAACCGTGGACGCAGCGTTAAGTTGTTCGTCTGCCGCGTCGCAATCAGCAATGTGGCGGGGCTGCAGCGCGCTTTTATGGCGCGCAATGAAGCTGACCAAAAATGCGGTAAGCACGGCTAGGATGATGATCGCCATCCATGGTGCGGCAGTGCGCCGGTTCATTGGTCGCATCCTTTGCCGATAGAGCCAGGGTCGGATGCCGATGTGAAGTCTTTCCAGTGAACCCAGCCGTGTTTGCAGTGGAAGCCCCATTCTCGATAGCGTAATGCGGTGGCGAAAAGCGTCCAGAAAGACTGCTCACCGCCGCGAGGCCACGCGCTGTCTGTACGGCCGGATATTCGAAGCATGCCAAGATAGCGTTGCGCGGATGTCGAGGGCAGCAGCTCGATCCGATGTGCAATGCTGCCGGATAGGCGCAGCTTCACGGCGCCCGCGTGTAGCGTCTCCACCGTGTGAACGCCGCCGGCGCGGATGCGATGCTCAACGTAGCTGCCGGACAGCAGCAGGCTGGCGTTGAGCCACGGATGGTCATGCAGCGCGCGGTCATCGTCGCTGCGCAAAAACATGTGCAGATACAAATTTACAAAAGCATTGCGCGGGAGGATGTGCCAGCGCAACAGATAAGGGTTGTCTTTGCCGCCGATGATGACATCAGGTTCGCGGCGCACGGCGAGGCGCATGCAGGCGGCGCGGATGGGATTCAAAAAGATTTTGTGTAGGCGCATTTGATGGACTTTTCAAACAATTGCGTCGCCAACGTCGCGAAGCATCGCGTCGATCAGGCCGGCGCGCGGTACTTTCATGCGGCGAGCGGTGTTTTGGTCAGGTTGAGTCTGACCAAACGGCCGTGTGTCTGCGGTTTTGAGATTTAGCGGCGGACGTTTGGCAATGCGAGTTTCAATGCGCGCGGTCAATGCCTCGGCGCGATCAAGCAGATGCTGATGCGTCGCGTCTTGCGGCGACGCATCGTCCCAGCCGACTTGCCATTCGCTGACGTGCTTCGTGGGATCGATATGCATGCACTCGGCGCGCTCGGCGATGAATTCGCGTAACGCCTTCATGCAACCGCCTTTGTTGCGCGCTGCGTGCGGCTTTCACGCTGCCGCTTTCGCGCGTTGATGTTTCGGCGCGTGGACGCCGGAAGGTTGTCAAACATCATGACTCGGCCGTCATTCATGACGTGGCCGATCGGGGTCTTGGTGCCAGGCTCAAAAGCAATCGCAAGCCTGCTGGTTTGCCGTTCTTGCAGCAGTTTCCGAGTGGATTTGCTGCCTTCGTACGCGAAGGCTGCGAGGTTTTTCATGGTGACTCGCTTTCGGTTATTGCGAGCCGTGAGCGCCCGCGTTCGAGTATTGTTCACCTAAATTCGGGCGTTGTCAACCCAAAAATAGGCAATCAAATGGTTTCGGATAGGCTCAGCCGGTGATAGATTGGTCGACGCCTAAAACGGGGAGAATTTATGCAGATTACGCAAATCGAGTTTTTGGTCGCGATCTATGCACTGATCGCGCTGGGCGTCGGCATCGCGGTTGGGATGGCGCGCGGGCGTCCGCTGGCGGGCTTCTTGTGGGCGCTGTTGTTGGGCCCTGTCGGCTGGCTTCTTGTTGCCGTCGGGCCGGACATGCGCAACGCGCCAGTGCGAAGCGCGATGCGCGGACTTGAGTGCCCGCATTGCGCGGCGCAAATCAAGAAAGACACCGTGTGGTGCAACGCCTGCAAACAGCGCGTGCTGTGGATCAAGGGCGTGCCACGCAAGCCGGCGAAGCTGGCTCAGTAGGTTTTGCCGTCAATGATGGCGCGTAGGTGATCGTCCAGCACGGTCACGGTGCCGCGTGAAAAAACCGGGCTGTTGCGCGCCAGGCCAACAGCGTTGACAGCATATGTTCGGCCGCGGTACATCGCGCTGTAGGCAAGGCCAATGAGGTTGCCCTGCCTTGCCTCTGCTAACAGTTCTTCGAGTGTCTCAATCAGTGTGCCGTCGACGTGCGGCGGGGTTAGGTGAAACGGCATGCTCGGTGCGCCTTTCTTGCTGCGGCGTACCTAGCCGCCTGGCGTCCGACTCTAGCGGATAATCTGCAGGCCGCAAGCGCGGCCGCTCCATCGCTTCCCTCACCATTTTTAGATTGTCTTGCGCCTGCTTGACGATAGCCTCGCGCTGATCCGGCGGAAACGGTAATTCTTGCAGGGCCTGCTCCAAGCGCTCCATGGGTGACTTTGGCTGTCCGGCCAGCGTGGCGGGCAATGCAGGACACAAAAGCTCTGACGGCGTGAGATCGTAGGCCTTGGCTAGGCCGTCGACTACGCCAAGTGTGGCGTCGCTTTCACCGATGCGCGCGCGCCGAACGCTTTCGCGGCCAATGTTGGCCCGATCTGCAAGTTTCTGCGACGGCTTGGTGGAGGGGTAGTTTTCGGCCAGAAAAGCCAGATTTCGCGCCAGCACTTTGCGGCTTGGTTCCATGCGCACAGTGTTCCCGATCCGCTTGCCTAGTTGTGGGTTGACTATCTGCCCGGAAAAAGGCAGACTACAGGAATGGAACAAATCGAACCCATCCTTGCTTATGTGCGGCGGCACCTGGCGCCCTTGAACGTCTATCAGCGCGAGCAAGTCAGCCTCGCCTGCGGTCTGGAACCGCGGTCAGCGCAGAAGGTGCTGAAGGAAGAACGCAATCATGGCGTGCTGCGCATCGAGGCGCTGCGCCAGTTTTTCCTGGCAGTTGAGCGCGGCGAGAAACGCTTGCCGCCGGCCGCGCGCCCGCGCGAAGAAGCGCAAAAGCAAGCGGCCTGAGCCCAGCATCCATGCGCTTTTTCAGACATTTTTGCTTGGAAAAGCGCATAGGTGCTGGGTTTTTTTCTTTGCGGCGGACCACGGAGTCAGCCGGCTGCATGCGCGGCTGGCGCGGGTGGGAATCCCGCCGCTGCAGCTTTTGGCCTGCGGCCCGGATCGGGCGAGCGTTTAGCGGCGCAGCACATGCAGGCAGCCCCGCATCGGCACGCGAGCAAGCCGGTGCGGGGTTTTTCTTTGGGTTTGCCGTAGTCATGGCGGCATTGTGCGCGGGCGATCGCGCACT
>JBOFGW010000368.1:0-3568 GCA_051649325.1 Burkholderiaceae bacterium
CTACTGGGCCAAGGCCGACACCTTTGACGGCCTGCTTGGTGCGCCGCGCACGGTCAAGGCATCAGTCGAGTTCGGTTTTTAAGGAGGGCTTGCCATGCGCGCCATCGCCACCGTTTTGCACCGCTGGGCCGGATTGATCACGGCCGCGTTTCTAGTCTTCAGCGGCCTGACCGGCGCGGTGATTTCGTGGGATCACGAGCTGGATGAACTGCTCAATCCACATTTGCACGACGCCCGCGCCGATGTAGCGCCAAGCGGTCCGGCGCGCGATGCGCTGGCGCTTGCGCGCGAGATTGAGGCGCGGCATCCACAGGTGCAGGTGACCTACGTACCGCTGGCGGCGGAGCCTGGGCATTCCTATGCGTTCGGCGTGGAGCCGCGTGTGAACCCAACTACGCAGCGGCTGTATGAACCCGGCTTTAACCAAGTGTTCGTCGATCCCGCCAGCGGTAAAGAGCTGGGCAAGCGCGAGTGGGGTGCGGTGTGGCCAATCACGCGCGAGACCTTCGTCTCCTTCCTCTACAAGCTGCATTACAGCCTGCACTTTCCCGAGATCGCCGGTACCGATCAATGGGGCATTTGGTTGCTGGGCATCATCGCGATGATCTGGACGATCGACTGCTTCGTCGGTTTTATTCTTACGCTGCCGGCCAGGCGGCGTGTGCAGGATGCGGTGGCAAGCCGCAGCTTCTGGCAGCGCTGGAAGCCGGCGTGGAAAGTGCGCACGCGCGGCGGCGCATACAAGCTCAATTTCGATCTGCACCGTGCGTTCAGTTTGTGGACGTGGTTGCTGTTGTTCATCATTGCGTTCACCGCATTTTCACTGAACCTGTACCGCGAGGTGTTTTTTCCAGCGATGTCGCTGGTGTCTAACGTGACGCCGTCGCCGTTTGATCTGCGCGAACCGCGCGGCAAGCATGAGCCAATCTCGCCCGTGCTTGATTTTGGAGGGGCGCTGCAAGCGGCGAGCGTTGAAGCAAGATCGCGCGGCTGGACCAAACCTGCCGGCAGCATTTTCTATGCGCGCGAATATGGCATCTACGGCGTAGCTTTCTATCGCCCTGAAGAAAACCATGGCGCAGGCGGCGTTGGTCACCAGGAGCTGTATCTAGACGCACAGGACGGCCGCGTGCTCGGTGACCGCGAACCGTGGAAAGGCACCGCAGCCGACATCTTCGTGCAGGCGCAGTTTCCGCTGCATTCGGGTCGCATCCTTGGCCTGCCGGGTCGCATTCTTATTTCGATCATGGGTGTTGTGGTCGCCATGCTCGCTATGACCGGCGTGGTTATCTGGTGGCGCAAGCGACGTGCTCGCGCACTGAGTCCTGCTGCAGCATCAGCCGGGCGCGGTGCTAGCGCCCAGCAACCTGCAGAGATGCTCTAAGCAAGTGAGTCAATCAATGCATCGCTGGTTGTTACCTGTTCTGCTGAATCGTTTGCGCGCATTCATTTGCCGCAGTACGCAATATTCATGCGCTTTTCTGGCCAAAAAACGATGGAAAGCCGCATGAATACTGCGCTTTCCCCTGCACCTGCTTTCCATACGCCGCGCCACCGCGGGTTGTTGGCAGTGGTGGTGCTGGCGCATCTGCTTGTGATCGGCGCCCTTGTGCACTCGCGCCATGCGCAGCCCATCGTGCTGCAGCAACCGCATTTGGTGGCGTGGCTGCTCGCGCCTGAAACGCCGCCGGCACCGAGCATCACGCCGGTAGAGCCGGTTGTCACGCGCAAACAAACTGCCCCAACTGCCCCGACCACGCAACGTCACACTCACACCGCACAAGCAGCGCAAACGCGTGAAGATCCCCAAGCATTGATTGCAGAGCCAATTGCGCAGTTGCCCGCGCCGGCTACTGCGCAAGAAAACGCGCCAACACCCCAGACGCAACCCGTCGCTGCACCCGCCGAGCCGGCTGCGCCGCCGGTGACTGCGCCGCGTTTTGATCTGGCGTATCTGAATAATCCGCCGCCCGCGTATCCCGCGGCCAGCCGGCGCGCGGGTGAGCAGGGCAAGGCCTTGCTCCGCGTACTGGTGGGTTTGCAGGGCGAGGTTCTCCGCATTGAGCTGCTGCAAAGCAGCGGTTTTGACCGCCTGGACCAAGCCGCGCTGGATGCAGTGCGTGCCTGGCGTTTTGTACCCGCGCGCCGCGGTGAAGAGGTGGTGCAAGCCTGGGCGGTTGTGCCGCTGAATTTTCGTTTGAGTTAGAAATTTTCTTTGTGAGTTAAGGACTGTTGATGTCAAAAAATTCTTCTGTAATGCAATTGGGCAAACTGCTTCCGTTCGGTGCCGCACGGGGCGTCGCACTGACGCCGCACATGGCGGCAGCGCAAGCGACTGCGCCCGCGCCTGCTGCGCCAGACACGCAGTTGCCCGAAGTCAAAGTGGATGCGGCCAGCGAACGCGAGTCCAAGGGTTATCAAGGCGGCACCACGCGCGTGGGTAAAACGCAGCAATTGCCCAAAGAGATTCCGCAATCGGTCACGGTCATCAGCGAGCAGTTGATGGTGGACCGCAACGCCGACACGCTGCGCGAGGCGCTGCGCAACGTGGCTGGACTCACCTTCAACGCCGGTGAGGGTGGCCGCATTGGCGACAACATTACGCTGCGCGGCTATTCAGCGGTGGGCGATCTGTATCTGGACGGCATCCGCGACATCGCGCAATACAACCGCGAAACTTTCAACCTGGAGCAGATCGACATTCTGCGCGGCTCTGGCTCGATGCTGTTTGGCCGCGGCTCCACCGGCGGCGTGATCAACCAGGTCAGCAAGAAGCCGTATCTGGTAGACCGCAACGAGGTCGCGCTGACCGCCGGGTCGTTTGACTACAAGCGCATCGTGGCTGACCTGAACAAAGTGCTCTGGCAAGATGCCGCGCTGCGCGTGAACCTGATGGGCACCGAAACCGATAGCTTTCGAGATGCGGTGGATCAAAAACGCGTGGGCGTTGCGCCGTCCTTGCGCTTTGGCACGGGCACCGCAAACGAATTTTTGCTCGCCTATTACTACTTAAAAGACGACAACGTGCCCGACTACGGCGTGCCGTACTTCAACGGCAAACCCGTCAACGTGCCGGTAGAGCGTTTTTACGGCATGGCTAATGCCGACTATGAACGCAATGAGACTGGCATCGGCACCGCCACGTACATTCACCGGTTCAGCAAAGACGCCGAGCTGCGTACCGTGCTGCGCAGGGCAGACTACCAGCGCGATCTGTGGGCCGTGGCACCGCGCCTCATCACCACGCCCACACCCGGCGCGGTGCTGGCTACCGATGCCACGGTGGCCGACGGCACGGCGAGCGTGAACCGCGGGCGCCAGGCGCGCGGCGGTGAAGAAAAAACACTCACCAGCCAGACTGATTTCACCACCAAATTCAACGCGGCGGGCATGACGCATGAACTGCTCACCGGCTTGGAGCTCGCGCGTGAAAAAGCTGAGCGCTGGAGTAACAGCAACGCGCCCGCAGGATCTACCGCCATCATTGCCAACCCGCGCACCACACTCGCCAACCCTGACTCGTTTGTGCCGCTGCCTGCCGACTACTTGAAAATCACCCGCGTGCCGC
>JBOFGW010000369.1:0-5677 GCA_051649325.1 Burkholderiaceae bacterium
GGCTCATGATGCATTTGCGGGCATGGCGATTGCCAAGCGCATACTTGCTCAAACTGCGGTGGTGAATGTTTAGCGCGGCTTGAGCACTTCTATGCAAGAACCCCACCCCCCGCCCTCCCCTGCAAGCAAGGGAGGGGGCAATCAGCGCGGTTCGCTCGCGCGAACTACGGCAAGCTCGGTTCGGCACCGCATCAACGCCTGGGTGCTGCGCCGCCTAAAGCCGGAGCACGGGCAGATCACCCTGCAGCGCCGCAGCATCTACATCCTGCCCACCAAAGCCGGTCTGCTAATGGGCATGGCGATGGCGGCGATGCTGGTGGCCTCGATCAACTATCAGCTTTCACTGGGTTACCTATTTACGTTCTTGATCGGTGCGGTAGCCGTGGTGGGCATGCACCGCACGCACGACACCTTGCTTGGCCTGCAAGTGACGTGTCTGGACACGCGCCCTGCCCACGCCGGCGGCAACACCGTGTTTGTGCTGCGTCTGACCAACCCGCACCGCCACGCACGCGCGGGCCTGAATGTGCGTGTAGACGACGGCACGCAGCCTGCCTCTGGTGCGGCGCAGGCCCAGCGCGACTTATGGATTGACGCAAGCGGTTCGGTCGACGTGCACCTCGAAGTAAACGCGCCGCGCCGCGGTTTTGTAGCCTGCCCGCGGCTGCTTGTCAGCACGGTGTACCCGCTGGGCATCTTTCGCAGTTGGTCGTATGTTTGGCCGGCCGCCAAAGCAATGGTGTATCCGGCCATCGTGCCGCATGCCGCGCCGCCCACCGGGCATGGGCAGGGCATCGGCGCCAGCCGTGTCGGCTCGCAGCAAGACGCGTTTTCGCATGTGGCGCCGTATCAAGACGGGCAGGACAGCCGGTTTATGTACTGGCGTGCGCTGGCCCGCGGCATCGCCGCCGTGCGCCACCACGAAGGCGAGGCCGGCGATGAACACGTCTACCGCCTTGACGCGCTGCCCGAGCAAATGCCGCTGGAAGAAAAGCTCGCCCGCATTGCCACCGCCGTGGTGCGCGCAGATGTGCAAGGCGCGCGCTTTGGCGTATCGCTCGGGCACGAAACACCAGTCGTGAATCGCGGCGCGGCGCACCGGCATGATTGCCTGGCCAAGCTCGCTGTGTTCAGACTGAGCGCGGGGTGAGCGTGCTGGCAATTTCACAGATCGGCCCGCTGCTCTCTGCGCCAACTACTGAAGTGCAGCGCGCGCAGCGTAATGCCTTGGTGCTGCTGGCTGGCGCAGCGCTCACGCTGGTGCCACATTTCTTTTATCTGCCGCCGCTGATCTGGGGTACCGCTGCGTTGCTGCTGGCTGTGCGGGGCTGGCTCACGCTGCACAACAAGCCGGGCCCACGCGGCATCTGGCTGATTGGTTTTGCCGTGGTGCTGGGGTTTTCAGTCTGGCAACTGTACGGCACGTTGATTGGCCGCGAAGCAGGCGTGGCCTCGCTGGTGCTGCTGGCGGGCTTCAAGCTGCTGGAAATGCGTGCGCGGCGCGATCTGTTCGTGGTTGTGTTTCTTTGCTTCTTTTTGCTGCTGACGCAGTTTTTCAATGCGCAGACGTTTTTGACTTTTCTCACCGGCGTGATCGCCTTGATTGTCTTGATCGCGGCGCTGGTGCTGTTTCACAGCGGTGATGCGCCCGCCACTATGCTACGCGCCTCAATGAAGGACGCGGCCAGGATGCTAGCCATCGCAGCACCGCTGACAATCATGGCATTTGTTCTGTTTCCACGCGCGACCAGTCCGCTGTGGGGTTTGCCGTCTGATGCGTTCAAGGGCAGAAGCGGCCTCTCGGACACAATGACACCCGGCCAAATCTCCGAGCTGGCCTTGAGCGATGAAGTCGCCATGCGTGTGAAATTCAGCGGCCCGTTGCCGCTGGAATCGCAGCGTTATTTTCGCGGCCCAGTGCTCACCGCTTTTGACGGCCGCACTTGGCGCGCCAGCGTCAGCGAGCGGCTTGCCCCAGCAAATCTACCCGTGACAATCCCCGACAACGCGCAGCGTTATGTGCAAGACATCACACTTGAGCCGCACCAGCGCTTTTGGATTTTTGCGCTTGAGCAGCCCATCAAAGTGCCAAGCATTGATGGGCTAGACGCGCAGATGTCATTTGATGGCAGCATGCGATCAGTTCTGCCCGTGCGGGAAAAACTACGTTACACCGTGGAGTCATCACCGCTAGCGCGGCGCGAAGGGCGCGGTGTTTCATTGCTCTCCGCCCAGGGGCGGGCGCTCTATGTTGATATACCGCAGGGGTTCAACCCCAAAACACTCACGCTCGCGCAAGAAATGCGCGGTAAGATTGGTGCTACTGAAACCGAGCCGCAGCCCTTCATCAATTCCGTGCTGGCCATGTTCAGGCAAGAGCCTTTCCGCTACACGCTTGAGCCGCCATTGCTGCCGCGCGACACCATCGACGCATTTCTGTTCGAAACCCGCGCCGGCTTTTGCGAGCACTACGCGCAGGCGTTTGTGGTGCTGATGCGGGCGATGGATTTTCCTGCCCGCGTCGTCACCGGCTATCAAGGCGGCCGCTTGGATCCGGCGGACAACACGCTAATCATCCAGCAGGCCGATGCGCACGCCTGGGCCGAGGTCTATAGCCCAACGCGTGGCTGGGTCCGCGTTGATCCCACCGCCGCAGTCGCGCCCGAGCGGGTGGAGCGCGGCTTTACCAGCAGTTTTCCGCAGCGCGAGCAAGGCTTGATCAACAAAACCACGGTGCCCGCATGGCTGCGCGCCGCACGCGGCTGGGTGGAGGCCGCCGGTACATTTTGGGGCGAGTGGGTGGTGGGCTACTCCAGCCAGCGTCAACGCGATTTTCTTCGCACGCTGGGGCTGCCAGATTTCGATTGGTCACGCCTCATGTGGGCGCTGATGGGCGCGGCCAGCATCGGCATGGGGCTGATTTGGTGGCTCACGCGGCCGCGTCTGCAAAAGCTCACTGGCGTGGCGCAGCTGCGTGACCGGCTGGTCAAGGCCACGCGCGCGCGTGGGCTGGCACCGCTGCCAGAAGAAGGGTTGCAGACCTGGATTGCCCGGGTGCGCCCAGGCTTGCCGGAGCCGCAAGTCAAGGCGCTGGAAAACCTCGCGAGCGAGCTTGAGCGTATCAGCTACGCGCCCGGCACTGCGGCAGACAAGCAACGCCTGCAGCGGCAGTTCAACGCCTTGCTGCGCACATTCCAGCGCGAATCACCGATAATTCGGTCATGAAGTCTGCCCGCCGCCAACTGCTCAAAGGACTTGCCGCTACACCGCTGCTGGGTGCGCCGTGGGTGTTTGCGCAAAGCACGGGGTACGCACAGCGGCCCGAGGTGCAAGCTTTCGCTGAAGAGTTTGCGCAAAAACGCGGCGGTAACGCGGGCGAAGTGCTGGACATTCTGAATCAGGCTCAGTATCAGGCTGCGGCCGAGCGCCTGATGACACCCGGCGGCAAAACAGTCAAGCGCTCGTGGCGCGTGTACCGCAGCCGTTTTGTAGAGCCCATGCGGATCCGCGCCGGCCTGCAGTTCTGGCAGGAGAACGAAGCGGTGCTTGCCAAGGCCTATGAAGTCACCGGCGTGCAGCCGCACGTGATCGTGGGCATCATCGGTGTGGAAACGATTTTTGGCCGCAACATGGGCAGCTTTCGCGTGCTGGACGCGCTGATGACGCTGTCCTTTGACTACCTGCGCCGCGCGGACTACTTCAAGACCGAGCTTGAACAGTTCCTGCTGCTAATGCGTGAAACAGGGCTGGATCATTCCACCACCTTGGGCTCCTTTGCCGGCGCAATGGGCCTGCCGCAGTTCATGCCTAGCTCGGTCCGCAAACACGCGGTAGATATGGACGGCGATGGCACGATTGATCTGCGCAACAACGCGCACGATGCCATCGGTTCAGTGGCGCGCTATCTGGCGGACTACGGCTGGGTGCGGGGCGAGCCAATTTCAGTCACGGCACAAGTCGCGCCGGACGCGGATGTGTCCGCCATGCTCTCCTCCGGCCCCGAGCCGCGCTACAACACCAGCCAGCTCAAAGCGCTCGGCGTGCGGCCGGCGCAGTCTGTGCCTGAAGAAGCGCAGCTGCTGCTGGTGGACCTGCCCACCCGGGACGATGAGACTGAATACCGCGCCGGCCTGACCAACTTTTACGTCATCACCCGCTATAACAGATCGTTCTTCTACGCAGCAGCGGTGCAGGATTTGGCCGAGGCGGTGGCCGCGGCGCGCGCGAGTGGACGCACTCCGGCGTAAACATTTTCAATAGCAGTGCCTGCACTCACTTGCTTGTTGCCACAACGGCATTTTTCTTGCCGCCTCTTTAGCAAAACCACGACAGTCTGAACGGCCTGATTACTCCATTCACGGTACATATCACCAAACTGGACACCGCCTGGGCAATTCAGAAGTTGCTTTCCCTGTTTGAAGGCATAGAGTGTGACCAGTAGTACACAGCACAAAAAATCTAAAAGTTAAACGAAGAACTCGTCATATCCCGAGGGGGGACACCATGAAGTTACGTATTTCAATTGTTGCCGTCTGTGCATTTACATTGCTTCCCCTGACTGTTTGGGCGCAAAAAACTGATATCAAAGGCGCGGGCGCGTCTTTTCCGTCTACCGTGTACACAACTTGGGCATTTGCGTATAGCAAAGAAGCGAAGACAACGGTGTCTTACGCGGCGAGCGGATCGGGTGAGGGAATCAAGCGGATCTCTTCGCGTGAGGTGGATTTCGGTGCCACAGATAACCCGCTCACGACGGAAGATCTGAAGAAAAACGGTCTGATGCAATTCCCAACCCTAGTGGGCGGCATCGTCCCAGTGGTTAACTTGCGCGGCATCGCGCCCGGCAAACTCAAGCTCACCGGTGCAGTGCTCGCTGATATCTACGAAGGCAAAATCAATTCATGGCGCGATCCCAAGATCGTTGCGCTCAACCCCGCGCTTGATCTGCCCGCGCGCGACATTATCCGCATCGTGCGCGAAGACGCTTCAGGCTCTACAGCAAGTTTTACGGATTACCTTTCCAAGGCCAGCCAACCCTGGGCGCGCAAGGCCGGATCGGCCACGCTGCTGAAATGGCCGGCGCCTGTTGTCGCCGCCAAGGGCACCGACGGTGTGATGAAAACCATGCAGGAAACCGCTGGCGCAATTGCGTATGTCTCGTTTGACCGTGTGATGAAAAACAATCTGACCTACGCGTTGCTGCAAAACCGCAACGGCCAGTTTGTGGCACCAAGCGAGGCGAGTTTCCAAGCGGCGGTGAAAGCCTCGGACCTTGGCCGCAGCGGCGTGGAGAACGCATCGCTGATCGACCTTGCAGGACAGGACGTGTGGCCCATCACCGACACGACCTATGTATTGGTTGAAAGCGCGCCAAAAACAGCCTCCAAGAGCCAAGCCGTGCTGAAGTTCTTTTACTGGGCGTTTTTGAAGGGTGATGAGATCATCGCAGGCACAGGCTTTGCGGCCCTGCCGGTCGATGTGCAGGCGCGCGTGGTACGCCGCTTGGCCGAGGTGCGCTCAGAAAATGGTGACCCGATCAACCTGCTTTCTTTGCCCGGCGACACGCAGTTCGCACGCCAAATGCTGGCTGCGAGCGGAAGCTAAAACACGCCGGCCTGCGCTCGCCGCACGATCTAAAGCGTTATTTAGCGAGCGCAGCTTTCACCAGCCCCGACAC
>JBOFGW010000370.1:0-7201 GCA_051649325.1 Burkholderiaceae bacterium
CCGATAAGGCCGCGCGCATCGGATCAGGACACCTTGAATCGAGCCACCGAGTTCTTCAGTTGCAAAGCCAGTTCAGAGAGCTGCCCAATGGAGCCCGCGGTCTGCTGCGTGCCTTTGGACGTTTGCTCTGTAACGGTCAGGATTCGCGTGATCGACTGCGACACGCCGGACGCTTGCGCGGCCTGTTGCTCTGTCGTCTTGGAAATGCCAGAAATCAGTTCCGCCAATTCCTGCGACACCTTACCGATGTCTTGCAGAGCGTTACCGGCGGCGTCTGACAGCTTGGCCCCTTCCACCACACCCTGCGTGGATTTTTCCATAGCGGCCACCGCGTCTTGCGTGTCGGTCTGAATGGTGCGCACTAGCGCAGCAATCTGCTTGGTCGCCTCGCCGGAACGTTCAGCAAGACGCTGCACCTCTTCCGCAACCACGGAGAAGCCGCGGCCCGCTTCACCAGCTGAGGCTGCCTGGATAGCAGCGTTCAGAGCCAGCACGTTGGTTTGTTCGGTAATGTCCGAAATCAGTTCCACGATCTCGCCAATCTCTTGCGAAGATTCACCCAGACGCTTAATGCGCTTGGAGGTTTCCTGAATCTGATCACGAATGTCGTTCATGCCGCGGATTGAGTCTTCCACCACCTTCTGACCCTGCTCGGCAGCGTTCAGTGAGCGGCGCGCCACGTTGGCCGACTTTGCGGCTTGCTGAGACACGCTCGTAATGTCAGTAGCCATCCGCAGCACTTGATCACCGGTTGTACGGATTTCGCGCGCTTGCTCTTCAGATGCGTTCAGCAGTTGCATGGTGGTGTCACGCGCTTGTGAAGAAGCGTCAGACACCAGCTGCGCTGCGTTGTTGATTCGGCCTACCAGGCCGCGCAGCTCTTCCACCGTATAGTTCACGGAGTCGGCGATCGCACCGGTAATGTCTTCAGACACGGTTGCCTGCACCGTCAAGTCGCCGTCAGCCACTTCCTGCAGTTCGTTCATCAGCCGCAGAATCGCGCTCTGGTTCTGGTCGTTCACGCGCTTGGCCTCTTGCTCTTGGCCCTCAGCCACTTGCCGCTGCTTCTCGGCTTCTACTGCGCGCTGACCGCTTTCGTCCAAGAACAGCTTGGCGATCAAACCGGCGGTAAGCAGCACGAGCAAAGCGCTCAAACCCATCACCCAGAAGGAGATCGTCCGCACACGCTGTTCACTGGTCAAGCCGTTTTCAAGTGCGCGCAGCTCGGTACGAATCTGTTCACTTTCCTTAAACACCAAGCCCTCGGCTTGTTTGGCTTGCACAATCCGCTGCAGCGAGCCCAAGATACCGCCCACGCTGCCTTGGAAGGTTTCGAACGCTTTCTTGAGTTCTTCCAGGCGTTGGCGCGTCTCACCAGCCGGTGCTGCGGTCAAACGCAGTGCTTCGCTACCGTTGAGCAAGCCTTCCATCAAATCACGGAAGGTGTTGGTGTCTTTACCCAGCAAAAACGCCGTTTCCGGGTTCACGGTTTCACCAGAAACCAGTTCGTTGGCGTTTTTGGCCAAACGCTGCGTCAACATCACAAGCTGGCCTGCTGCGGAAATCTCGCGCGGACTCGCGCCGCCTTGCAGCTTCAGAGCAGAAATCTGCTCGGTCAGTTCAAGCAATTGCGGGTTGGAATCATTAATCTTGCTCAGGAAAGAACCAAACTGCGACAGCGGTTCACGCTGACCAAGAATGGTGGTCGCACCGGCTTCAGACCGCTTCCACAGCTCAACCACTTTGGCAACCTGCGGCTGCACAGTAGGCGATGCAGAGCCGTAGTTTGCTTCGTTATAGGTACCGCCTGCTTCGAGCACCGTGAGGTTGTTAGCCAGAATGTCGCGCGCCTCTTTCACTTCCGCGAACGATGCGGGGTTACCCAGCACGGCGCCCTTCACCGCCTTGGCAAGACGCTGTGACTGCGTTTGCGCGTCCACCGCCATCTGCAAGTGTGCAGAGTTGCTGCGTGCAAAGCGGGCGTCAAGAACCACCACAGCAATGCCCACCACCAGTGACAGCAGCAAAATCGCAGTCAAAATGCGGATTTGGCCGTCAACAGGCAGGTGCCCGATTAAAGGCAGCTTGAGCCGCTTGCCAGACGCAAGGGCTTTCATCACCCTGCGCGCGCCGGCCTCGCTGCCATCTCCGGCCTCGATACTTTCCGTGTTGCCGAACACAGTCACCGGCCCGGCTTCTGCAACCGCAGCGACGGGTACCGGCTTGAGCTCGCGCACGTTTGGCTCGGGCGATAGTTCAATATCCAGCGCAACCGGCTCAGGTTGCGACTCTTGTTTCTTGGTCCCAAACAGTTTGGGCATCTTCAGCGCCATTTCAACGCTCCTTCTTAGGCAACATCATCTGCGGCGGTGCCTGCGCTACACGCCGATTTGCAAAAAGTCTTCGCTTTGCGCAAGCGACCCCAACGAAATCTCTACCCACTGCGCGCCAGCGTTGTCACGCCAGCCGCTTACAGCAAAACTTGCAATTGCCGCGCTGACCTGTATCGGCTCAGCGCTTAGTTCATCCACATTACGCAGACCCTGCACGCGCGTGGCCAAAATCGCGGCATTCACGCCCAGCGAGCTTGACAACAGTACCGCGCGGCTTGCGCTATCAATCGGTGTTGCCGGGCCGCCAAAGTAGCGCGACAGATCGATCACACCGACCAGCTGGCCGCGCACGTTGGCAAGCCCCAAAAACCAATCGCGTGTACGCGGCACCTTGGTCATCGCCGAAGGCACACTCACGATCTCACCGGTTTCTGCGAGTTCAAACAGTAAATTCAGATCGCCCGCGCGCACGGCGAGCCGCGGCGTAATCCCTGGTGCGATCCGGGCCTGCGCGATCCGCTGCGCAATCCGTTCCTGAAATTCGCGCAGACGGGAACGTGCATCGCTTTTGGCGATCTGCTTACTGCTGGCCGGTGCGCTTTGAGTATCCATATTCAATCTGCGTGCATCGATGAGGCTGGGTTAGCTCTGCGCTTCTGGCAGCGCGCGAATCTTGGCCAGCAACTCTGTGGCGTCTACCGGCTTAACGACATACTCGCGCGCACCTTGGCGCATACCCCAAACTTTGTCTGTATCCAGGCCCTTGGTCGTGCACATGATCACCGGGATATGCTGCGTTTCTGCATCCTTGGACAGCGTACGGGTGATCTGGTAGCCGTTCTGGCCCGGCATCACCACGTCCATGATGATCAGTTGCGGCTTTTCCGTGCGCGCCTTAACCAGCGCTTCTTCGCCGTTTTCGGCTTGCACTACGGCATAGCCAGCCTTCATCAACAGGTCAGTGATGAAAAAGCGCTCAGTGGGGGAATCATCCACAACCAGAACTTTTTGAATCGCCATACTCGTCAAACTCCGTCTAGAAATTGCTTAAGCTTGCTGCGGCGCGTGCGTACGCACTGCGGCAAGCAAAGTATCTTTGGTAAAGGGTTTGGTCAGATACTGCTCTGAACCCACCATGCGGCCCCGCGCCCGGTCAAACAAGCCGTCTTTAGACGACAGCATGATTACCGGTGTAGTGTTGAACTTGGGACTCTTCTTGATCAGCGCGCAGGTCTGATAGCCATCCAGCCGCGGCATCAGAATGTCGCAGAAGATCACTGCTGGTGCGTGGTCATTGATTTTGGCAAGGGCGTCAAAGCCGTCTTCAGCCAGTAGAACTTGGCATCCCGCCTGCGACAAGAAAATTTCGGCGCTGCGCCGAATGGTGCTCGAATCATCGATCACCATTACTTTCAAGCCATTCATCGATTCCGACATTGTTTTTTGCTCGCCTGATAAATATCTCATCCGCCGGCCTCATAGAGAACCGGCGCCACCCCTGCAAACCAATCAACTCCCTTGAATTGAATTCTATCGGCGGGTGTATCAGCGCGCTACGTTTTTATGTTCAGGAACTTGTTGCGAAATCGACATCAACCCCTTGATTCACCAAGGGTTTTTGCGCAGCACAATCGTGGTGCGCAGGCCTAGATCTCGACCATTTCGAAGTCTTCTTTGCGGGCACCGCACTCGGGGCAGGTCCAGTTGGGAGGCACGTCTTCCCACTTGGTACCGGGGGCAATTCCGTCGTCTGGCGCCCCGTTTTCCTCGTCGTAAATCCAGCCGCAAATCAGGCACATCCAAGTCTTCATAATGATCGGTCATTAAAATGAAAGTTGCGCGATGATATACGACACAGACAGCGCAGCCCGTGCCGTCTGGTCAACACCGCTCGTCGTTTTCGTGCAACGACCAAGGCCTTATGCCCCATCCTGCTCCGCCGATCGTGATGTCAATTGCCGCCAGCGACCCTACAGCGGGCGCTGGTGCACAAGCCGATTTGCTCACGATTGCGAGCATGGGCTGCCATCCTGTGAGCGTGATCACGGGTATTACGGTGCAAGACACCTCGGGCGTGCGCGAGATTTATGCGCTTGATCCAGACTGGGTGGATGAGCAAGCACGCGCGGTGCTGGAGGATATGCCGGTGGCCGCGTTCAAGGTGGGCGTACTGCCTTCGGTAGATATCGTGAACGTGGTCGCAGAGATCGCAGCTGATTATCCCGACGTGCCGCTGGTGCTGGACCCCGTGCTCTCAAGCGGCAGGGGCGACGCGCTTTCGGTTGAGCATACGATGGATGCGATCAAAAGCCTGCTGCTGCCGCTGACCACCGTGATCACGCCCAACAGCATTGAAGCGCGCCGGCTGGCAGGCATTGACGATGCGCGGCATGGCGATGTGCTGGCCGTGGCCGCGGCGCGCTTGCTCGATCTGGGCTGCGGCTACGTGCTGATTACCGGCACGCACGAAAACACGCCCGAGGTCATCAACGTGCTGTTTGACGCCTCCGGCCGCGTGCGTACTGATAAATGGCAGCGCCTTCCCGGCAGCTATCACGGTTCGGGCTGCACCCTGGCTTCTGCGCTGGCTTCGCTGCTGGCGCAGGGCATGGCGGTGCCGGAGGCGGTGAGCGAGGCTCAAGCGTTCACCTGGGAGTCGCTCAACGCGGGCTTTCACGCCGGTATGGGCCAGGCAATTCCAGACCGGTTCTTCTGGGCCGGCAGCGAAGACGACGAAACCTAGGGCCTGTTAACACTATGTTTACCGGACGCGTTGCGAGTCAAAAAGGGCGCGCGCAAGGCGCAAAACGCAGACGGGTCCGTGACCCCGGCGAGGCTTTGCAACGCGGCGCCCGTCCTTTTTGGCCGCAACCCTTCGGGAATCGGCCGCTTTGGGCGCATTGCGGCGTTGGGCTCGTTGCCAATATCGACATATTGGCGGCCTCGCCCGCCTGGCACTGCGCCCAAAGTGACCTGATTCGCATCGGTAAACATAGTGTTAACAGGCCCTAAGTGAGCAAGCACGTTTTGCGCGGCCTATGCGCCATCACGCCAGACGGCTGGCCGGAAAACCGGCTGCTTGAGGCAACCGCCCGCATTCTCCGCGGCGGCGCACGCATAGTGCAGTTCCGTGACAAATCGGCAGATTCGGCACGTCGCACGCGTTTAGCGCGGGCGCTACGCGAGCAAACGCGCCACCACGATGTGCTTTTGATCATTAACGACGACGTACAGCTTGCCCGAGCTTGTGGCGCAGACGGCGTGCACCTGGGCCGTGAAGACGGCGATATTGCCGCCGCCCGCGCGCTGCTAGGCAAAGCCGCTTTGATCGGCGTTTCCTGCTACGACCAGCTCGCGCTTGCGCAAGCCGCTATAGCGCAAGGCGCGGATTACATCGCCTTTGGCAGCGTATTTGCCTCCAGCACCAAGCCCGCTGCGGTGCGCGCGCCGCTTGCGCTGTTTGGGCAGGCCGCGCCGCTGGGTCTGCCACGCGTGGCCATTGGCGGCATTACGCTTGCCAATGCCCCGCAAGTCGTTGCCGCCGGGGCGGATGCCATTGCCGTGATTTCCGCCTTGTACGATGCGCCTGATCCGCACCATGCCGCACACCAATTTGCCCAACTCTTTGACCCATCATGACCAGCAATCAAGCTCTGTTTGACCGTGCCCAACAAGTCATTCCCGGTGGCGTGAACTCGCCCGTGCGCGCCTTTCGCGCCGTAGGCGGCACGCCGCGCTTCATCGCCCGCGCGCAAGGGCCGTACATCTTCGACGCAGAAGGCAAACGCTACATCGACTACATCGGTTCCTGGGGGCCGATGATTCTGGGCCACGGCCACCCTACCGTGCTGGAGGCCGTAAAAAAAGCCTGCGACGAAGGCTTTAGCTTTGGCGCGCCCACGGAGCGAGAAATCGAGCTTGCAGAAGCCATCCTCAAACTCGTGCCCAGCATGGAGCAAGTGCGGCTGGTCAGTAGCGGCACGGAAGCCGCCATGAGCGCGCTGCGCCTGGCGCGCGGCGCCACCGGCCGCTCGAAGATCGTGAAATTTGAAGGCTGCTACCACGGCCATGCCGACGCGTTGCTGGTCAAGGCCGGCAGCGGCCTGGCAACCTTTGGCAACCCCACCAGCAAAGGCGTGCCGCCGGAGGTGGTGCAACACACGCTGGTGCTGGAGTACAACAATCTGCCGCAGCTTGAAGAAGCCTTTGCCCTGCATGGCAAAGACATCGCCTGCGTGATGCTTGAAGCCATTGCCGGCAACATGAACTTTGTGCGCGCGCAGTTGCCCTGGGCGCGGCGCATGCGTGAACTGTGTACGCAGCACGGCGCGCTGCTGGTGTTTGACGAGGTGATGACCGGCTTTCGCGTCGCGCTGGGCGGTGCGCAAAGCGTGCTGGGCATTGAGCCGGACATGACCGTGCTGGGCAAAGTGATTGGCGGCGGCATGCCGCTGGCGGCTTTTGGTGGCAAGCGCGCGGTGATGGAGCAGCTTGCGCCGCTGGGCGGTGTGTATCAAGCCGGCACGCTCTCCGGCAACCCGGTGGCGACCGCATGCGGGCTGGCCACGCTCAAAGAAATTTCAAAGCCCGGCTACTTTGATGCGCTCTCCAAGCAAACCAAAAAGCTCTCAGACGGCCTAGCGCGCGAAGCCAAAGCCGCCGGCATTGACTGGTGCGGTGACTGCCAAGGCGGCATGTTCGGCTTTTTCTTTGCCAAAGACTTGCCGCAAAACTACGGCGCGGTCATGGCCACCGACAAAGAGCGCTTCAACAAATTCTTTCACCTGATGCTGGATGGCGGCGTTTACCTTGCACCCGCGCTGTACGAAGCGGGGTTTGTCAGCAGCGCACATGATGATGGTGTGATC
>JBOFGW010000371.1:0-11365 GCA_051649325.1 Burkholderiaceae bacterium
GATGCAGCACAGAGAGCAGTGCGCGTAGTAGCGCTTGAATCGCCCGTGCCATGCGCTCTATGCCTTGCCAAACATGCGCTTCACGCCCAACCACTGCTGTGCGATAACGCTCTTCCCGTAGTCACGGCCGGCAAGCTGATCGCGAATGCCGGTGGCCGGATACGTATCAGCAAAATCCGCCGTGCTAAACAGTATGTCCCAAACCGGAAAAAGCACCGCAAAGTTGCAACCACCCTTGCTGCCTTCATGCCCAAAGCCGATGGCGTGATGGCGGCGATGGAACTGCGGGCTCACCAGTAAATACTTGGCCGGCCCGAAGTTCATGCGCACATTAGCATGCGACAGGCTTTGCATGATGCGCGAGGCCATGACTAGCAGCAGAAATTGCCCAGGCTCCACCCCGATGAACAGCGAGAGCAATACGAGCAGGCTGTCACGAATCAAATCATCCAGCAAATGATTGCGATTGTCGCTCCACAAGGTCATATGCCGCTGGCTGTGATGCAGCGCGTGCAGTGCCCACCAGCGGCTGATTTGATGCTGGCCACGGTGCATCCAATAGTCCGCAAAGTCCAGAATCACGAGGTAGACGAAAAACTGAATCACCGCGTGCTGACCGAGCCAGGGCACCACCGTATCCAGAGAAAAGCGCGGGATATCCGCCATGCGAAGCTGCGCTTCTATCGCATCCGCCAGCGGTGTAAGCAGAAAAAACAGCAGCAGCGAAAAACCACCCAGGCGATGCAGCAAGGTGTAAAAAACATCTGGCCGTTTGGCCGCTGCCGGGCCGTCTGGCTCAGCGGGACGCAGCTTTTCAAGTGGCCGCAAAATCAAGTACAGCAGCGTCACCTCAACCACGCCGAGCAAAAACCACTCGGTGGCATCAAAACCGTCTTCAATAAATTCGGCCAGCCCCAGCGCGTGCATGAGCGGCGCAACCACCGCCTCAAACAACCATGCTTGAAGCGCGGCGAAATCATCGGTAATGAACTGCACTATTTCCATGAGCTTTTGTATTGCGGGTGATCCTTGAGCGTAGCAAAGCAAAGGCCGCGCTCTTTCAGGCCGGTAATCAGCGGTTCGAGTACAGTCGGCGCCCAGGGGTCTTTGCGGCTCCAGATACCCAGGTGCGCAACTGTGATGTCGCCGTCCTTCAAATCGCGCAGCGCATTGGAAAGCAGCTGCTTATTCGGGAATTTCTCGCTGCTCAATTCATCACCCAAAAAACCAGCCGGTGACCAACCCACATGCGTATAGCCGCACTGCTTTGCCGCGGCCAGCGATGCGCTGTGTACATAGCCGCCCGGCGCGCGCCAGATCGGATCGACCCCGCGACCCGTCAACTCTTTGAAGCGCGTATCCACACGTTTGAGTTCCGCGCAGAACTCCTGCGCGCTCCACTGCAAGTTCTTGCCGGCGTTGGCACCAAACTGGGGGCGCACATTGAGTTTGCCGTCGCTGGCGGTTTTGGAATACACGTGGTCAAACGTGTGCGTGCCAAACGCGTGCCCTTGATCGGCCAAACTTTTCCAATAACTTGCCCAGCTCGGGTCGAGTGAGTGATCACCACGCGTCGTCTTCTCATTGGCCATAAAAAACGTCGCCTTGATGTCGTGCTTTTTCAGCGTATCGGCGATGAACTGCGCCTGACTTTGGCTGCCGGTGTCAAACGTCAGGTAGATCGTGCCTTTGCATGAAGCAGCGTATACGGCATTTGCCGCACACAAATAAGCTGTGAGCGCCGTCACGAGCGCAGTTTGACCTAGGCGGCGAACGCAGCTTATTTCCATGCGGCGCGGTTGTGGAAGTACAGGCCATGTGGCGAGCGGCCCACGGGATACTGCGCGATCACTTTGCGCTCTTGCGTATCAATCACAGTGACCTTCTTGATCCAGCGGCTCGTGACCCACAACTGCTTGCCGTCAGCAGAGAGCTCCATACAGTCCGGCCCGCCGGGGGCTGGCAGGTCGTACAGCTTTTCGAGCTTTTGCATATCGACGACAGAGATCGTATTTGCCTCGCGGTTACTCACATACACGTGCTTGCCGTCACCTGCGCCGCGAAATGCGTGCGCGCCCTTGCCGGTTTTGATCTGCTTGATCACCTGGCGTTTGGCCGGGTCAATCACATCCACAAAGTCTTTGCCCATAATGCCGGCAAAGATCAAGCCCTCTGGTGAAATCCACAAGCCCGCAGGCGTATCGCCAATCGGCATCTGCCAGGCGATTTTTTGCGTTTCCAACTCGATGGCGAGCAGATCATCGCCACCTTGCAACGTCACATACACAAACTTGCTGTCAGCCGAGAAAACAAGATGGCTGGGCATGCGGCCGGTGGGTACGCGCTTGATGAGCTTGAATTGTTCGCCTTCCATGCGATAGATGTCGACACGATCAAGCCGCAGACTGTTGACCACAAACCACTTGTTGTCCGGCGAAAATCCAAGATGGTAAGGGTCAGGAATGCCCTTGACGCGCCGCTGAAAATCACCGGTGACGGGATCGAGAAAAATCAGATCATCGCTCTGCGCATTGGCCACGATGAGTGATTTGCCATCCGGTGTGGGATACAAGTGATGCGGCTCTTTACCTACCTCTTGCGTGCGCACCTCGCGGCCAGTTTTTTGGTCCAAAATCGTGACGGACGCATCGCGCGAGTTGAGCACCACCACGACATTGGCCTGCGCGGCTGGAAGCAGGCAAAAAAGGCCAAAACCCAATACAGACCACGCAATATTGGTGAGGGTTTTGGAGCATTTTTGCCTGAAAAGGCGCATGGATATTGCGTACAGCATGTCAAAACCTTAACTCTTCATATACAAATAGAACGATACCCGCTTGCGCGGCGTTGACGCAAAATTAGAACCTATCTCACACTCAAACGTGGTCGCGAGCGTGGCCAAAAGGGTTCAGGGCAAGGCGGGTGCGAGGCCACGTACGACATGTACGCAACGAGCGCCTAACACAGGCATGGGCCCTTTTTTAGCCGTGCTCCCTCCGGGTTGCTGTCCAAAAGGCCGTGCGCGGCGTTGCAAAGCCTCGCCAGGTACCCCACCTGGCTTCGTTTTGCGCCTTGCTCACGGCCTTTTGGGCAGCAACGCGATCCACGTTTGAGCGTGAGATAGGTTCTGTGTGACAAAACTCATCGCTGTAGCGTTTCAAATACTTTTTGCAGCCGTTTCACACTGACGGGTGTAGGGGTTTTGAGTTCTTGCGCAAAGAGTCCCACGCGCAGCTCTTCAAGCAGCCAGCGCACTTCATCCAGGCCGCGGTCGGCAGCGCCTTGGCGCGCGCTGCGTTCGCGTTGATAGCGCACCACGAGCGGTTGCAACTCGGCAAGTAAGCGCGCGTCACGCGCAGGATCGACTTTGAATTTGTCCGCACGCGCGCCGATCGCTTTGAGATAGCGCGGGTAGTGCGACAACTGGGCACCGGGCACCTCACACAAAAAGCGCTTGGGAAAGAGCTGTGCCAGTTGCTGCTGCACATCTGCTGCGGCAGTGGGCACGGGTTTGAGCAGGCCGATCTTTTTCTGCACCGCGCCCAGTTCCGTCACGATAGTTTGCAACAGGCGCATCACTTCATTGGCGATCAACGTCATGCGCGGCTTGCCATCGCCCAAGCGGCTGGCAAAACTGCTTGCATCCGTGGGCCAAGGCTCTTGCAGAAACGCGCGGTCAAAGGTGGCTTCAAGCACCTGTTCCACCACCTCGGGCTGCGATTTGAAAGGCAGGCCGTAGCTGATCGCCTGCATCGCTACTGTGGTGATGTTGGGCAGGTTCTTCTGCGCAAAACGCACCTGCTCTTTGAGCTGCAACATAAAGAGCCGCCGCAGCCCGGCCTTGTGCATCGCGCGCGCGGCTGCTTCATCGTCCATCACTTCAAGACTGACGAACTCGCCGCCGTCTTTGAACGCGGGAAAGCCCACGAGCAGTTTGCCGCCGCGCTCAAGCTCAATCAGCTCCGGCAGTTCGCCAAAGTTCCAGCTATCAAATTGTCCAGGAATATCCAGCGTCTGCGCCGCTTCACCACTGGCATGTTGCGCAAAATTGGCCTGCGCCTGCGCGCCGAATTCGCTGCGTAGCGCGGCCAGATTGCGGCTCACCTCCAGCATGCGGCCGTGCTCATCCACCACCCGAAAGTTCATGAAGCAATGTGGGCTGAGCGTTTCTGCCTTGAAATCGGTGAGCACAATCGGTAGCTGCGTTTTGGTCTTGCAAAAGTCGCGCAGCGCTTCAATCAGCGGGCGTTCGTTGATCCAATTTTCGGCTTGCGCAGTCGTGACAAACTGCTCAGCAGACTCCGCAATCGGCTGCACGCGATGGCGCGCTTTGGGGTGCAGGCTCTTAAGCAGCGCCGTCACTTTTTCTTTGAGCATGCCGGGCACGAGCCATTCGCAGGCAGCGGCATCCACCTGATTGAGCGCAAACACCGGCACCGTCATCGTCACGCCGTCTTTGGGGCTGCCGGGTTCAAAGTGATAGTCAAGCTTAAGCTCCAGACCGCGAAACTTGATGGTCTTGGGATAGGTTTCGTGCGTGATGCCTGTGACATCACGGCGCAAAATATCGTCGCGGCTTAGGTGCAAAAGCTTGGGCTGCGTTTTGCTCGCCTCTTTGTACCAGCGCTCAAAGCTTGCCGCGCCTACAACATCCGCAGGAATCTGGCTTTCATAGAACTGATAGAGCAGCTCTTCATCCACCAAAAAATCCGGTCGGCGCGCTTTGTGTTCCAGCGTTTCAATTTCTTTGATCAGCCGCGCGTTATGCGCAAAGAACGGCAGCGCTGTGTCCCAATCGCGGATCGCCAGCGCTTCACGGATAAAAATCTCGCGTGAGGCCGCCGCGTCAATCACCGCGTAGTTGGCGCGGCGGCCGTGATAGATCAAAAGGCCATAGAGCGTGCCGCGTTCGTTGGCCACCACCTGGCCGGTCTTTGCATCCCAACGCGGCTCAGCATATTGCTTGACAATCAAGTGTTTACCGACGCGTTCAATCCACGTGGGATCAATATTGGCGATGTCACGCGCGTACAAGCGCGTGGTTTCCACCAACTCCGCCGCCACGATCCATTTGCCCGGTTTTTTGGACAGATTCACACCGGGATGCGGCAAGAACCGAATGCCGCGCGCGCCCAGCCAGCTTGGGTCTTCGTCTGTTTTACAGCCGATGTTGCCGAGCAAACCAGTGAGCAGCGCGATGTGCAACTGCTCGTAGGTTGCGGGCTGTGCGTTTTCTTTCAACCCTGCTTCGTGCGCAAGCTGCGTCAGCTGGCTATGCACATCGCGCCACTCGCGCAGCCGCACGTGGTTCACAAACAAGCGCTGGCACTGTTCAATCAACTTGCGGCTGGATTCTTTGTGTTTGACGGCTTCTTCAAACCACTTCCAGAGTTTGAGCGTGCCGAGAAATTCGCTTTTCTCATCGTCAAACTGTTTGTGGGCCTGATCAGCCGCCTGCTGGCGCTCTTGCGGCCGGTCCCGCGGGTCTTGCGTGGCTAGGCTCGCAGCGATGATCAGCGCTTCTTTCAGCGCGCTTTGCTCTGCCGCGGCCAGAATAATGCGGCCGATTTTTGGATCAAGCGGCAATTTGGCAAGCTGCTTACCCAGCGGCGTGAGTACGTTTTCTTCAGTGAGTGCGCCAAGTTCTTGCAGCAGGCCGTAACCATCCGCAATCGCACGGCGCAGCGGCGGATCGATGAACGGAAACGCCTCAATGTCCACGAGCCGCAGCGACTTCATCCGCAAAATCACGCTGGCAAGCGAGCTGCGCAAAATTTCAGGGTCGGTGAACTTGGGCCGCCTGGCAAAATCCGCTTCGTCATACAAACGGATGCACACGCCCGCCGCCACGCGGCCACAGCGGCCGGCGCGTTGATTGGCCGCCGCTTGGCTGATGGGTTCTACCATCAACTGCTCGACCTTGTTGCGGTAGCTGTAGCGCTTCACCCGCGCGAGGCCGGAGTCAATCACATAGTGAATGCCCGGTACGGTGAGCGACGTTTCCGCCACATTGGTGGCCAGCACAACGCGCCGCCCGCCGTGCGGCGCAAACACGCGCTGCTGCTCTTCGGGCGAGAGGCGCGCAAACAGCGGCAGCAGCTCGGGCTTGATGCCGCGCGCGGCGGCGTAGTGTTTGCGCAGCGCCTCGGCGGCTTCTTTGATCTCGCGCTCGCCAGGCAGAAACACCAGAATGTCGCCGCGCCCTTCGCGCAGCAGCTCATTGCTGGCGCGGCAAATCGCATCTGGCAAGTCTTCGTCTTTTTGCAGCGGTTCATAACGCGTCTCTACGGGATACAGGCGCCCGCTCACGTTGATCACCGGCGCGGTGCCGCGCGTGCTGGCAAAGTGCTGCGCGAAGCGGTCTGCATCGATGGTGGCCGATGTGATGATGATCTTCAGATCAGGCCGGCGCGCGAGCAAATGCTTCAGGTAGCCGAGCAAGAAATCAATGTTCAGGCTGCGTTCATGCGCTTCGTCGATGATCAGCGTGTCGTAGGCGAGCAGGTCAGGATCGCCCTGCGTCTCGGCCAGCAAAATGCCGTCGGTCATCAGCTTGATCCACGCGCCTTCATGCATGCGCTCGGTAAAGCGAATCTGGTAGCCCACCAGCGCGCCCGGCTCGCTATTGAGCTCCTGCGCGATCCGCTTGGCCACGCTGGTGGCAGCAAGCCGGCGCGGCTGGGTGTGGCCGATGAGCTTTTCTTTGCCGCGACCGAGTTCAAGACAGATTTTGGGAAGTTGCGTGGTCTTGCCCGAGCCCGTCTCACCACAGATGATCACGACCGGATTCGCGGCAATCGCTTGCGCAATATCCTCCCGCACCGCGCTGACCGGTAGTTCTTCGGGAAAGCTGATGGGCGGGAGCGGATTTCGCACAGGCACATGCCCAGCTACGCCCCGCCCATGCGGCTTTTCAGGCCTTTTGCTTGGAAAAGCCCGTGGCGATTGCGTCTTGGCGGGGGTGCCCGGCAGGTTTTGTTGCTTGCGGGGCGAAGAAACTGGCTTTTTTTGCGGGTCTGACATCTAACGCAAATTATACTTTTGACTTATGAACAAACCGGTTGAATCTGTTGCTGTTCCGTCTGCGCTGGAGTTTTTCCAGGATGCGCAGTTTGTGGCCTTCTTTCGCCAGGTCGCGCCGTACATTCACGCCTTTCGCGGCAAGACGTTTGTGATCGCGTTTGGCGGTGAGCTTGTGGAAGCCGGTCGGCTCAATGCCACGGTGCAAGACATCTCGCTCATGCATGCGCTGGGCATCAAGATTGTGGTGGTGCACGGCAGCCGACCACAGGTCAATGCGCAGATGCAGCTCAAAGGCCTGGCCGGCAAGTTCGAGCGCGGCATTCGCGTCACGGACGCGCCCGCGCTGGAGTGCGCCAAAGAAGCGGCCGGCGAGATTCGCCTAGACATTGAAGCACTGTTCTCGCAAGGTCTGCCCAACACGGCCATGCAAAACGCCCGCGTGCGGGTAGTCTCCGGCAACTTTGTCACCGCCCGGCCGGTGGGCGTAGTGAACGGCACGGATTATCAGCACACCGGCCTCGTGCGCAAAATCGATGGTGATGCGCTCAAGAATGTGATCAATAGCGGCGCGATTGCCCTGCTCTCGCCGCTAGGCTTTTCACCAACCGGTGAAGCGTTCAATTTGGCGATGGAAGATGTGGCCACGCAAACAGCCATCACGCTCAATGCCGACAAGCTGATTTTTCTGACTGAAACGCCGCCGCTGTCCGCACGCGATGGCGCGCACATCACTGAGCTTGAATATGACGATGCCGAGGTGCTGCTGAACAATGGCGAGTTTGGCGCAAACGAAAGTGATTACCTGCGCCACGCGATCAAGGCCTGCAAAGGCGGCGTGGAGCGCTCGCACCTGGTGCCCTTTGTGCAGGACGGCGCAACGCTGCTTGAAGTGTTTACGCACGACGGCATTGGCACGATGGTCACTGAAGAAGCGCTGGAGGCTTTGCGCGAGGCGACCATAGATGATGTAGGCTCGATCATTCAGCTGATTGAACCGCTGGAGGCCGACGGCACGCTGGTCAAGCGTGGCCGCGAGAAGATCGAGCGTGAGATTGATTGCTTCTCTGTGCTGGAGCACGACGGCGTGATTTTTGGCTGCGCCGCGCTCTACCCGTTTGCCGCAGACGGCATGGGCGAAATGGCTTGCCTCACCGTGGCGCCGGAGAGCCAAGGCACTGGCGATGGTGAGCGCATTCTTAAACACATCGAGCAGCGAGCAAAAAATCTGGGTTTGAAAAAATTATTCGTGCTCACCACGCGCACGATGCACTGGTTTATCAAGCGCGGCTTTGTGACGGCAAGCCTGGACGATCTACCCGGCACGCGTAAAAACAGCTATGACCGGAACCGCAATTCGCAGGTGCTGATTAAAACTTTGTGATCTTTACGGCGTGGCGCATTCATCGTCACAACAACAATCAATTCTCAAGGAGTTTCCCGTGGCAAGAATGGTTCAATGCATCAAGCTGGGCAAAGAAGCTGAGGGGCTGGATTTTCCGCCCTACCCCGGCGAGCTGGGCAAAAAACTCTGGCAATCCGTCAGCAAAGAAGCGTGGGCCGGCTGGCTCAAGCATCAAACCATGCTCGTGAATGAAAACCGCTTGAATTTGGCCGACACGCGCGCGCGGCAATATCTGGCCAAACAGATGGAAGCGTATTTCTTTGGCGGCGCGGTGGATCAAGCCAGCGGTTACGTGCCGCCCACGCAGTAAGCCCACGCGATAAGCGTCATTGCGAGCGAAGCGAAGCAATCTCGACGCAACAGAGAGTGAAATCATGAGCGAAAATTGCTTCGCTTCGCTCGCAATGACATGATTCTCAAAGAGACTACGCAATATCCATGCGATTTTTCAGGCACTTTTGCTTGAAAAACCGCATGGATATTGCGTACCCTACTTTAAAACCTTGCTCAACAACGCTGCATCAAAGCCCACAAGCACCTGGCCGCCCGCCTCCACCACCGGCCGCTTGATCACACTGGGCGTCGCCATCATCAAGGCTTTGGCAGATGCAGCATCCACCACTGCGGCCTTGGCTGCATCATCCAATTTGCGCCACATCATGCCTTGGCGGTTCACGAGCTTTTCCCAGCCCACCTGCTTGATCCACTTGTCCAGCTGCGGTTGCGGCACACCGCTCTTTTTGTAGTCGTGAAACGTGTGTAGGCCACACCTGCGTCATCCAGCCAGGCACGCGCCTTTTTCATGGTGTCGCAGTTGGGGATGCCGTAGAGCGTGATCATGAAACACACTCAAAACGTAGCGAGCGGGCCGAGTTGAGCGCGAGAAGCGCAGACAGTACGACCGGTACGGCGAGCATCGCAGCGCTCAAATCGGTTTGCGCAGTAGTTTTGAGTGTGTTTCATGTGTAGTGCAGCGTGCGGACGCCTTCTGTATCACCTACCAGCGCCACATCGGCTTTGCGCCGTGCAAACAGGCCTACCGTCACCACGCCGGGCCACTGATTGATCCACTCTTCGGTGCGCACCGGCTCGGTAATGGCCAGGCCATGCACATCGATGATGTGATTGCCGTTGTCCGTCACTACCGTCTTGCCGTCTTTGCTGCGCAGCTGCGCCCGCCCGCCCATCTGCGCAAAGCGCCGCATGATCTGGTTGGCCGCCATCGGAATCACTTCCACCGGCAGCGGAAAGCGACCCAGCGTGCTGACGCACTTGCTTGAGTCAACGATGCAAACAAACTTGTCAGCCAGATCAGCCACCACCTTCTCACGCGTCAGCGCTGCGCCGCCGCCTTTGATCATATGGCCACGCGGATCAATCTCATCTGCACCATCCACATACACCGACAGATGCGTAACTGAATTGGAATCCAGCACTGCAAAACCATGCTTTTGCAAACGCTCGCGCGTAGCTTCTGAACTAGCCACAGTGCCGGCCACATCATGTTTGATGTTGGCCAGCGCATCAATAAAGTAGTTGGCGGTGGAGCCGGTGCCCACGCCGATGATCTGCCCGCGCGGCAGCGCGGCAACAGCAGCTTTGGCAACGGCTTTCTTGAGATCTTCTTGATTCATGTTTCTTGTGTTCCCTTTGATGCACTGGACGAATTGGTCTCGCGCCCGCCGCACACGTATTAATCTGCGTTTAAAGATTTCAACTTAAGCATCTCGACTGGTGCTCGAGGCTTGTCCCGCAGGCATTGTATGTCCGCGCCTAGGCAGCCTTTGCACCAAGCCGCCACATCGCGCCAAACAAGACGGCTGCATGCACTGTTGTATTCGATAACCATCGCACGCGATTCGCAAGAACTGCACCAGCGCATTTAGGACCCATCGCTACATTCGTTTGACCACAAGCCACCGCGTCGCACAGCAAGAAATAGATCATGCAAACGCGAGTGGCTTGATCACATCGATGAAAAGCAAATCCTTCTTGCACATGGAGAAAATCGTGAATCGAACCCGCCTTGCACAGGCAATTGTTCTAGCGTTCAGCGCAATTGGCGCCGCGCACCACCCGTCTGCATTTGCGCAGCAGACCGATCCAGCAGCACCCGCTCCGTCACAGCGGCTGGAACGCGTAGAAGTCACTGGGTCAAGCATTAAACGAATCGACGCGGAAACCGCACTGCCGGTGCAAGTGCTCAACCGTGAAGATATTCAGCGCACAGGTGCAGCAACCGTTGAACAATTGCTGCAGACGATCACCGCTGCAGCCAGCTCGGGAGCAATTGCGGCCAACGCTGCCTCTGGCGCAACCACAGGCAGTATTTCAACGGTATCGCTGCGCGGGCTCACGTCAATCCGCACGCTGGTGCTGATCAACGGCCGCCGCATCTCGCCTTACGGGCTAGGGTTTGTCGGTGACTCCGTGTCGGTAGATGTCAATAGCATTCCGGTGTCGGCAATTGAGCGGGTTGAAGTGCTCAAAGACGGTGCTTCGGCTATCTACGGCAGCGATGCGATTGCCGGCGTGGTGAACTTTGTACTGCGCAAAGACTTTCAGGGTGCGGAGGCCACAATAGAGTATGGCGACTCTACGCAAGGTGGCGCTGACCTCACGCGTGTCACTGGCACCTACGGTGCAGGCGACCTCGGCAAAGACCGCTACAACTTCATGATCACCGGCACGTATCAAAAAGAAGGTGCATTGTTTGGGCGCGACCGGCCGTTTGCCAGTTCATCGGTCAACCTCAGTACACTGAATGACGGCGCTTCGCGCAACGCCTTTCCTGCAAATGTGATCACCTTGGACAGCTTGGGTCTGTTCGTCAACCCAAACTTTCCCAATTGCGCGCCATCGGTCGTTAGCTCTGTATACGAACTAACTGCTACTCCTGGACTTTGTTCTTTTGACCCGTCGCCATTGGTGACGCTTACG
>JBOFGW010000372.1:0-5940 GCA_051649325.1 Burkholderiaceae bacterium
AGTGCAAGGCTTAAAATCACCAAACCCACAACGATTGCAATCAGTCCGCCGGTGCGCAACTGGCCGTCTTTCAGCTCGACGGCCTTGCGAAACGCATCGCGCCACATGCCGGGCGCAACAAAGGGCAGCAAACCTTCGACCACCAACATCAAGCCGAAGGCGGCCAGTAACGCCTCCCCCACTTACTTTTTGCCCCCGGAATCCTTCAGGTATCTAAAAAACTCACTAGATGGATCAAGCACGATCACGTCCGATTTGCCCTTGAACGTGTTGCGATACGCCTCCAGGCTGCGATAGAACGAGAAGAACTCGGGGTTGGTGCTAAATGCGCTGGCGTACACCGCGCTGGCCTTGGCATCGCCCTCGCCCTTGAGCTTTTGCGCGTCGCGATAGGCCTCGGCCAAAATCACCTCGCGCTGGCGCTCGGCGTCGGCACGGATTTTTTCACCTTCTGCCGCGCCGGTAGAACGCTGCTCGTTGGCCACGCGGTTGCGCTCTGCCTTCATGCGGTTAAACACCGATTCACTGATTTCTGGTACGAAGTCCACACGCTTCAAACGCACGTCCACTACTTCAACGCCCAGATCTTTGATGCGTTCTTGCACCGCGCCACGCACTTCTTCCATGATCTTGTCGCGCTCGCGCGAGGTCACGTCGTTGACGGTGCGGCGGTTGATGGCCTGCTGCATCGAGTCACGCACCAGCGCGGTAATACGGTCTTCCGCCGCGCGCTCAATACCCTGGAAGCTTTGGACAAACAGCTTGGGATCAACGATGCGCCACTTGATAAAGGAATCGACCGCGAGGTTCTTCTTCTCCGACGTTTGCACCCGCTCAGCATCCGGCGTGTCAATGGTCAGAATGCGCTTGTCAAAGTACTGCACGTTTTGAAACGGCGGCGGCAGCTTGAAGTACAGGCCCGGCTCGGTCTTGATTTCTTTGATTTCACCCAGCGCGAACACGGCGGCAAACTGCGTCTGGTTCACGATGAACAGCATCGTGGAGGAGAGCAGCACGGCCACGAGCAGGCCAAAAATGGTCGCGATAATACGGTTCATTGCCGGCCCTCCCGGTTGCGCAATGCATCCCGCGCACGATTATCCTCAGGCGTGGAGGTGGTTGGCGCGTTGATGACCGAGGCAGGTGGCGGCGCTGCAGCGCTGGCGCGCGCAGCATCGGCGGCGACCTGCTGCATCAGGCGGTCCAGCGGCAGAGACAGCAGGTTATTGCCACCCTTGGTATCGACCATGACTTTGGTCGTGTTTTGAAAGATGGATTGCATGGTTTCCAGATAAATGCGTTCACGCGTCACGCCCGGCGCGCGCTGATATTCGGCCACCACGGAGCGAAAGCGCGCTGCATCACCTTCTGCGGTTTCAGTCACGCGGCTCTTGTAGCCTTCTGCCTCTTGCAGCAACCGCGCAGCGGTACCACGTGCACGCGGAATCACATCATTGGCGTAGGCCTGGCCTTCATTGATGGCACGTTCGCGGTCTTGGCCGGCCTTCACCGCATCGTCAAACGCGGCTTGCACTTGCTCCGGCGGCTGCGCGTTTTGAATTGCCACAGCGGTAATCAGAATGCCGGTCTTGTAGCGGTCAAGAATTTGTTGCATGCGTTTTTGCACTTCAGTGGCGATCTCGCTGCGCGACTCGTACAGCACGGAATCCATGGTTTTGCGGCCCACCGCTTCGCGCATGGCGGATTCGGCCGCCTGCATGACGGAATCGTCCGGGCGGCGGTTGTTGAACACGTAGTCGGCCGCGCCATCGGCCTTGATGCGGTACTGAACCTCAAACTGAATGTCGGCGATGTTCTCATCATCGGTGAGCATCAGCGCTTCTTTCAAGCGCTGCGGCCGCGACCGGGTGCCGATCTCAACCCGCTGCAACTGCGACACGTTCACAATCTGATGGGTCTGGATCGGGTACGGCAAGCGCCAGTTGAAGCCCGCGCCGACTGTTTTGAGGTACTTGCCAAATTGCGAAACCACGGCAGAGCGGCCCTCTTGCACGATATAAAAGCCGCTACCCAGCCAGATCAGCGCCGCGATCACCAGCACGACGCTTACGCCAATGCCGGCTGCCTTGGGCGATGGCCCTTGCATGCCACCACCACCGGTGCCGCCGCTGTCCGAACCACCCTTACGGCCAAACAGCCCGTCCAGCTTGCGCGTAAAGTCACGCCAGACTTGGTCCAAATCCGGCGGCCCCTGGTTGAAAACACCCCATCGTTGGCCGAGCCCGGCAAGGCGGAGTTTGAAACGGTCTAGCAGTGTCATATTGTTCATAAGGCGCTATGGTAGACGAGAATTTGAGGGCGATTGCTCGCAAGGCAACCCTTGAGGGTGCAGAATCGCATTGGGTTTACCCTATTGCACAGCCGCTGGCATCGGTTCAGCCTGTGCAGGCGGGCCCGCATAGCGCGCGGCCAGTTTTTCTGCCGCACGCTTGCCGATCACGCTGCGAAGAGCATCAATACCTTCACCGGTTCGGGCGGACAGCCGTATTTCTTGTGTTAAGCCCTCTTCGTCGTCTACACAGCCGGCCGGAACGCCGGTTAGATCGATTTTGTTGATCACGTTGATGCGCGGCACATCCTGCGCGCCGATTTCAGCCAGCACGGCCTCCACCTGGGCAATTTGAGCGTTTCTGGAGGGGCTGGCGCCATCCACCACGTGCAGCAGCAAATCAGCATGCACGGTTTCTTCCAGCGTGGCTTTGAAGGCTTCCACTAACTGGTGCGGCAGTTCGCGAATAAATCCCACTGTGTCCGACACGGTGATATTCAGTCCGCCGCCTGCATCGTCACCCAGAAAAACCCGCCGCGTCGTGGTATCCAGCGTGGCAAAAAGCTGGTCGGCCGCGTACACATCCGCATGCGTGAGCATGTTGAACAGCGTGGATTTGCCGGCGTTGGTATAGCCCACCAAAGATACAGTGAGCATGCCGGACCGGCTGCGTGCGCGCCGCTGCGTGTCGCGCTGGCGCGTGAGGCGCTGCAAATCAATCTGCAGATGCTTGACCCGTGCATCCAGCATGCGCCGGTCCAGCTCAAGCTGCTTCTCGCCGGGGCCGCGGATGCCGATACCGCCGCGTTGCCGCTCCAAGTGCGACCATTGCCGCACCAGACGGGAAGATAAATGACGCAGCTGAGCCAGTTCCACCTGCAGCTTGCCCTCATGGCTGGCGGCGCGCAGCGCAAAAATATCCAAGATCAGCGTAGTACGGTCGATCACGCGCGCTTTGACCACGCGCTCCAGATTGCGCTGCTGCGCAGGTGAAAGCGCATGATTGAAAATGACGCCTTCAAGCGCATGCTCGGCCACGGCCGCGGCAATTTCGTCCGCTTTGCCGGAGCCGACAAACAGCGCAGCATCCGGTTTGGGCCGCTTGCCTTTGAACTCGATCAGATTGACCGCGCCGGCTGATGCTGCCAGCAGGCGCAGTTCTTCAAAACTCTCAGAAAAGTCTGGATCGCCAAAATCCAGGCCAATTAAAGCAACTCGCATATGTTCAGATTTCCACGGGCAGGAATTGAAAGGGAATCTGAACCAGCAAAATCATCAGGTCAGCCGCCTTGCGCACGCAATGGCGCAAGGCATGCGCGAGCGCTTAAGACGCAGTACCGTTGCCTTCATCCGCAGTGAAATTCACTGCGCGCGCGGGTACCACTGTGGAGATAGCATGCTTGTAGACCATTTGGGTCACGGTATTGCGCAGCAACACCACATACTGGTCAAACGATTCCACATGGCCCTGCAGCTTGATGCCGTTGACCAGATAAATGGACACCGGTACATGTTCTTTGCGAAGCTGGTTCAGAAACGGGTCTTGTAGTGCTTGGCCTTTATTCATTTTTGGTCTAACTCCTGGTGTTATAGCCCGTGGGAGCGGGAGGTGTGGAGGCATTGCAACTCGATTCTGGCGAACTTGTGGCCCGCCGTCAACCGCGCAAATGCACTATGAATAGCTAAAAGCGGCAAACTTCGTTTGGCACTGAACTTATTCTATTCGCTCTTGGCGTAAGGATTCTTGGAGGTCCGCATTTCAATGCGCAGCGGCGTACCTGTTAGTTTGAATTCCTCGCGAAACTTGCCTTCTAAATAACGTTTGTATGAGTCGGACACTGCATCCAGCGCATTACCATGCACCACCACGATCGGCGGGTTCTGCCCACCTTGGTGCGCATAGCGCAGCTTGGGGCGGTGCAATCCCTTGCGTGGCGGTTGTTGCTGCTCCACTGCCGCGATCATCGCGCGGGTGAGTTTTGGAGTAGACAACTTGGCAAACGCGGCCGCATGCGCGGCGTCTAGCGAATTCATCAATGCAGCCAGTCCATTGCCTTTCAAGGCCGATATGTGGTGCACATTGGCAAAATGCAAGAAGGCCAGTTTGCGCCGCAGCTCGGTTTTGGCGCGCTCTTTGGTGTATTCGTCCATGCCATCCCATTTATTCAGGGCAATGACGATGGCGCGGCCGGATTCCAAAATGTAACCGGCAATATGCGCGTCCTGGTCGGTAATGGCTTCGCGCGCGTCGATTAGCAGCACAACCACATTCGCGTCCGCAATTGCTTGCAGGGTTTTCACCACCGAAAACTTCTCAATCGCCTCAAACACTTTGCCGCGCTTACGAATGCCGGCCGTATCAATCAAGATGTAAGGCTTGCCGTTGCGGGTAAACGGCACCTCGATCGCGTCCCGCGTGGTGCCGGGCGCATCAAATGCAATTACGCGCTCTTCACCCACGAGAGCGTTGATCAGCGTGGATTTGCCCACGTTGGGGCGGCCCACCACGGCGATGCGCGGGATACCCTTGGTTTTTTCTGCGCTGATTTCTTCCGCAGGCACACTCGCCTGCGGCAATTTGTCCAGCGCTTCATCGACCAGACTGCGCACACCGTCGCCATGCGCGCTGGAGATCGGATGCGGCTCACCCATGCCCAGTTCGTAGAACTCGGAGGTCACGCCAGTGGTGGCCATGCCTTCGGTTTTGTTGACCGCTAGCACCACCGGACGGCCGCGTTTACGCAGCGTTTCGGCGATATCCATGTCTTGCCGCGTCAGCCCGGCGCGGCCATCGGCCAGAAAAATCACCACATCGGATTCATCAATGGCCTGCAGCGTTTGCTTGGCCATCTCGCGCACGATGCCTTCTTTGACCACGGGCTCAAAACCGCCGGTGTCGATGGCGATGAACTCGCGCTCACCGATGCGGCCGTTGCCGTAGTGCCGATCGCGCGTGAGTCCGGCAAAATCCGCCACCAGCGCGTCGCGGCTGCGGGTCAAGCGGTTAAACAGCGTGGACTTGCCGACATTGGGGCGACCCACAATCGCCACGATTGGCTTCATCACGCAATTTTCCTAATTGGTTCGCGAAATTCCGCGACTATTCTTGCGCCAGCGCAAATACGCTGCCGTTTGCCGTCTGCACAGCCACCAAGCGGCGGCCCTGCGACTCGATCAGCACCGGCACGCCGACAATGGCCGAGCCATCCGTGCTCGCACGCGCAGCAAACTTGCCGTCACGCAAGTTCAGCAAATGTACAAAGCCTCTGTAGTCGCCTACCGCGGCAAAGCTACCGGTAGCCACCGGCGCTGTCACTTCGCGGTCTTTGAGCCCTTCATTGGTCCACAAGGTCGCGCCGGCCGAGCCGCCGAGGCTGTGCACAATCGAGCGCTCGTCAGTCGCAAGCACCTGATTGTTGGCGGTGCCCACACCCACGGCGGAGGAAAAATCGCGCGCCCAGCTGACCTTGCCGTCACGCGCGGCCACGCAGCCCACGCGGCCCTGATACGCGGCCGCGCACAGATCGGCAGAGAGCGCGCCGACCGCTGGGGCAATGTCTGCGATGCGCTCCACTTCATTGGAGCCTCTGGGTACGGCAAGCGATGTTTCCCACCGCACTTGGCCGTCACGCGCGCCTACGGCCAGCATG
>JBOFGW010000373.1:0-1885 GCA_051649325.1 Burkholderiaceae bacterium
ATGGTCTGGCGCCGCTACTTGCGCAGGCTGTCCTCCAGATCATTTGACCAACTACGCATTCACCGCCTTGAGGTCTTCTTCCGTCAATTGCCCGGCCGCAGACTTCAGGCGTAGGCCAGCCAGCAGCGTGTCATAACGCGCTTTGGCCAAATCTTTTTTAGTGTTGGCCAGTTGCTGCTGGGCGTTGAGTACTTCAAGATTGATCCGCACGCCCACTTGGTAGCCCAAGCGGGTTGAACTGAGCTGGCTGTTGGCGGAGACCTCTGCTGCTTCCAGCGCCTTGACTTGCGCAAGGCCGTAAGTCACGCCCAAGTAGGCCTGGCGCGCGCCTTGATTGGCGCTGCGCTTGGCGGCCTCTAGATCAAAACGCGCTTTCTCTTCGCTGGCAATCGCTTCGCGCACTCTGGAATCCAGCGCGCCGCCGGCATACAGCGGCATTTTGAATTCCACGCCAATGGAGGCGCTACGTCCGGAGAGATTGCGATCGCCGGTGGAAATGCCGCCGCTGGCGCGGCTCACGCCTGCCGTGCTGACCAAGTCCAGCGTGGGGCCGGTGGCGGCCTTGTTTCGATCGATCTCGCGCTTGGCAACCTGCGCGTTGAACTCATTGATGGTCACGCCCGGGTTGCCTTTTTCAGCGGTGCTGATCCACTCGTCAATGCCAGCGGGTGTAGGGCCTTGCAAGTTGGGCTTGCTCATCAGGCCAGCCAGCGCGGTGGGCGTTACGCCAATCACCTGCGCGAGTGCAGAGCGCTTGATGATCAGATCGCCCTGCGCCACGGCTTCCTGCGCGGTGATCAAGTCAAAACGCGCTTGCGCTTCATGCGTATCCACAATCGTTTTGGTGCCGACTTCAAACTCGCGCTTGGCCTGCGCAAGCTGTTCGGTGACGGCTTTTTTCTGCGCGTTGATGGACTCTAAATTGTCCTGGGCCGCGAGCACAACAAAGTAGGCTTGCGAGGTACGCAAAATCAAGTCCTGTCGTGCGACCAGAAACTGCGCTTCGGCGATTTTTTCCGCCAGCTTGGCCTGATCTTGCTGCGCGGTGTTGCCCGGCCGCCAGAGCGGCATGGATGCGCTCACGCCGGCGTTGATGCTGCTATAGCTTTGCGAAACCTGCGGAAGACCTTCAATCTTGCTGGCATCGTTGTTCAGGTTGGCGCCAGCACTTAAACCCACAGTGGGCCGTGAAAGCGCATCGCCCTGAATGGAACGTTCACGCGCCGCGGCCAGCGCCGACTTGCTGGCGGCAAAGGTCGGATCGTTCTTGGCGGCGGCCTCGTAGGCGGCCAGCAGATCCAGCGACTGAGCGTGTGCTCCGGCGCAGAAAAACAGTGCTGTCAAGCTTGTGGCAAGAACGGAGCGGCGCATGCTTGTAAATCCTTTTTGTGGGTTCTACTTCAATACGAGTATTTCAAAAGCGCTTCAGTACCGCGGCATGGTGAGCTCGACTTCTCGAGCCCACGCATCAATGCCGCCGGCCAGGTTGTAGACGCGCTCAAATCCATTGCGCGCCAAAAACACGCCAACCTGCATACTCCGCATGCCGTGATGGCACACGCAGACAATCTCGCGTTCACTGTCCAGATCAGCAAGCCGCGCGGCAATCTCACGCATCGGCACGTGCGTTGCACCCGCGATTGCGCAGGTAGCAAACTCCCACGGCTCGCGCACGTCCAGCACCAGCGGCGCGTTGGGTGCCTGCAGGCGCAGCGTGAGTTCTGCGGGAGAAAGCTGCGGAATCATCAGAACTTGAATTTTTCTGCTTGCGGGCCGCCCGTGAGGGGTTTGACCAGGGTCTCAAAGAGTGTGACGGTATCAAACTGCGTCTCGCCCAGGCGCGTGACAAGCACTGCGCTCATCACCGGCGCTGCGCCCACAATCG
>JBOFGW010000374.1:0-7072 GCA_051649325.1 Burkholderiaceae bacterium
CGGCACCTGCAGCTTGGACAGCACATGTTTCAAGCGGTTGGGAATGGCCGACTCTTCAAACATAAAGTCGAACACTGCAGCCAGCGCGTCTACCGTGCTGCGGTCTAGCGGCGGCGCGTTGCGCAGCTCATCGCGCATCGACAGCGCCTGCAAAATGCGCTGCGGCGGCCCATCTTCGCGCAGCGGCGTCGCCAATGTACGTGCCTGCAGCGTGGCCAGCCAGTTGAGCATGGCCGGGTTTGCGAGCGGCTGCGTCATCGGAAAGCCGTCTTCGCGGAACGACTGTTGATTCAGCTGCTGACCAAACAGGATCAGCTGCTCCATCGAATCGCGCGCCGAACGGCGCAGCTGCGGCCCGGTGGGCACGCCGCTGCTTTTGACGGCAGGCAGCTCGGTACTGTCAGCGCTGGCGGGCACCACGGTGCCGCTGCCGCCGCTTTGGTTGGCTTTGTTCTGTGCGGCAGCGGCTTTGGCCGCCTCGCCATTGAGCAGTTGGCGCAGCGCTTCGCGCTCGGCGCGGTGCGCATCGCGCGACTTGCGGATCTGATATTCGAGATTGGGCGCGACGCCAGCCTTGATCAACGCTTCATTCAGGTCTTCATACAGCGCATCCAGCGGCAGAAAGCTCACTGGGTCCAGGCCAAGGATCACATCTTCAGCCGCCGCATCGTCCAGCTTGGCCAGTTCCCAGCCGCGCAGGAAAGCGCGCAAGAAAATCTCTGGCCGGAACGGGTTGTGGATCAGCTGCGGCTCTTCGTGCCCAACCAAAATGCTGATGCGGTGCGTCAGCGGCGCAAGATAGTCTTCGTATTCGGTATTGAACGGCCGCGCGGCGCGATCAAACAGCACCGTGCGCTCGGTTTCCTTCATGTCCACCAGCGTCAGGTTGGCCGCTTTGGTGGCGGCAACGCCCACCTTGTCGGCCAGCACCGCATCGATCGCGGAATCCAGCGACAGCGGCAGCGCTTGCACGCACGCCAGTTTGAGCGCACCGGCCTGGTGACCCATCTGCAGATAACCGCTCATCCAGTGTGCGGCGCGGGTGTAGGAATCGCTCTTGTCGGCCAGCTCGAACAGATGCTTGCGGGTGCGGTCGATCGCATCCGGCAGCGCGGCTTCTGTAAAGGCCAGAATCCGCGACTTAAAGCCGATCAACAGCGCGCGCGCATTGGCGAGCCGAGCGTTGGCAGAAGGTGTATCAGTCATGACCAGCAAACAATTGCACGGACAAATTGTCCTTTCAGCGCAAAGAAACGCCAACCCACGCTAGAAGAGTCCAGCGCGGGGGTATTTCCCCACCCATTGAAAGTTCAATTTACCGCATGCCCTGTGCCGCAGTGCGCTAACTGCCTACAACACGGGAGGCTTGTTCATCTCGCGTAAAGCTGCCGCGACACATTCGTCTCTTGACCTAATGTGTCGATGCCGGATTGTCACCCTGCTGCATAATCGCGCCCAGTGCGCGGCCCACAATCGCTTCGGTCTCGAGCACCCGCAGCCGGCCACTGCGCAGCCAGGCGGCCACTTCGCGCTCGGAGCAGACAAACGCGTCAAAGCCTTCGCGGTTGGTAAACAAGAGGCGCGTGCGCATCGGGCTGATCCAGCCCAGCCGGTAACGGCGCGTGGAGCCTTCTTCGGTCAAGAATTCCAGCCACAGCCCGCGCGTCATGGCATGCGCCATCACGTCAAACTCATCTTCGCTGCCGGCGAGCTGCGCACTGCGGCGATCGTCCAGCTCGGCAATCGCTTGATGCGCGGCTTGCGCCTCCAGCTGCTGACGCTCGGGGTCCTGCTGCGGCGCGGCGCCGGCACGCACCACGCGCGTATGGGTTTCAATCAAGCGCTTCGTAAATTCTGCACGCGGCGAGCCGTTCCAGCGGATCGCATCCAGCGCCACATTCAAATTGCGCACCATGCCGGGCAGCATCGTGACTAGCGCGCGGCGGTCTTCGGCAGTGGTTTTTGGCTCGGTCGACCAGATCAGCTGGTCCATGGTCTGTTCGGCACGTTCCCAGACATCCGGCCGCTCTTCGCGCGCGAGCCAGGCGCGGCCCATCACCTCACGCCACTGCGTGGTCAAAAATGGCGGCAGCAGCGGGTCGACGGTTCTGCCTTCTAACTTGGCGTGAATCACATCGTCGGCGGCGCGCAGGCCAAGATCGAGCTGCTCGTTGCGCTCGGCATCAAAAGCCTGCGGCTCAATCCGGGCGCTGACTTGCTGTTCATGCTCGAACAAAAAGCTTTCAAACTCCTGCAGCAGCTCAGTGAACAGCTCCAGATCTTCTTCAAAATCTGATAGCACGCGCTGCACAGTGTTTTCAATGCGGATATACAGCGGATCTTCGTCGCCTTTTTCGGGCGCCCACTCCACCGATGCCTTGGCCAGCGCATCCACCAGCTTGCGGGCCGGGTGGTCTTCCTTGAAGAAGAACTCGCGATCCAGCATCGCGGCTTTGAGCACCGGAATCTGCAAACGGCCAATGATCACTTTGAGCTGCGAAGGAATCGACTGATCGTTGAACACGTAGTCGAATACTTCCGACAGCGCGTCCACCGTGCCGCGGTCCAGCTCGGGTGCGCGTCGCACTTCTTGCTGGTCACGGATTTGGCGCAGAACGTTGCGCGCGTCCATGTCCACGCTCGGGCTTTCGTCAATCGAGCGCTGCATGTCGGACAAGAAGTTGAAAAACTCCGGGTCTGGCTGCGTGGGTGGGAACACATCGCCGCGCGGCTCACCAGGCTCGCCAAACAGCGGGCGCTGTAAGCGTGTCGACAGCTTGGAGAGAAAATCCTTGGCCGACAGGCCGATGCGCAAAATGGAATCGCCAAAACCGGGGCCTTCGTCTGCGCTGCCTTGCAGCGCTGCTGCGGCTGGCGAGTTGGAGCGCGGCAATTCTTGGGTACTGGCTGGCGATGCGCCGCTAAATCCGCTGCCCATTGAAGCACCACCGCCGCCCGCAACGCCAATGTCGCGCGCGCGCTTGACGCGGTACTTCAATTGCGGCGCAACGCCCGCTTTCATCAGCGTGATGTTCAGCGCATCAAACAGATCGCCCAGCGCAAAAAAGCTGTTGGGCGACAGAGCAAGAATCAAGTCTTCAGTCGCATGTGGATCAAGCTTGGCATTTTCCCAGCCCAGCGCAAACGCGCGGATGAAGCTTTCGGGCTTGAACGGGTTGTGCGCCAGCTCAGGCTCTTCATAGCCCAGCAAAAGGCCAATACGCTGCGTGAACGGCGAGAGCGTTTCATCAAACGCGGCATTCATCGGCCGCGCAACACGGTCTACCAGCACGGTGCGGTCCATCTCGGACATGTCCACCAAGCTGAGTGATGGGCTCATGCTGCGAGTAGAGAAGCCGCTGCTCTTTGACGCACCGCTACTGCGCTGGACTTTGAGTTCTGCTTCGCACACTTCTTCCAGCACCGTGCGTACGGCGGCCAGGTGCGCGCGCTTGAATGGCTCGGCCTGCCGGTCGAGCAACATGTAGGCGCTCATCCAGTGCGTGGCGCGGGCGGGCGATTCGCTTTTATCGGCCAACTCGAACAAATGCTTACGCAGCCGCGTGAGCATTTCTTCATGCTCGCGGCTGAAAATTTCGTGCGTCTGCGCCGTGAGCGAGCGCATGAGGGTGCGCGCTTGCTGCAAGCGGGAGTTGTCACGCGAAAAGCTTGACGCTATTTCTGATTCGGTTGGCATTCGAGACTTTGCACGGCACCAGGGATTTGCCGGCCATTAACTCGAATTTAGTAGCTAAGAGAATGTTTTAGCGCGCCTTGTTGACAAGTTGATATCACTGTGTTGCTTTGTTGTGACTGGCGGGCAGAGAAATGCCAGAGCGTCAACGCGCAGGCTCAAACACGCCAAGCACCTTGTTCTTGCGCACATTGTCCCAGGGCAGCACGCGCGCATTCATGGCTACATACACACCCGCCGGCAGTTGCTGCGCGCAGGCAATCGCAAAACCCAGGTTAAACAGCGCATCGGAACCGCGCACCTCAAAGGGCACCATCGCGCCGGTGAGCACAATGGTCCTGGGCAGCTGCGCTTCGCCCAGCACCTGGGCGGTCTGCGGCATTGTGTCCGTGCCGTGCACCACCACGATCTGCGTGGCCGCGGCGGCGCGGCACGAGGCCAGCACGCGCGCCCGGTCCGCATCTTGCATGTCCAGCGAGTCAAGCAGCGGCAGTGCCTCGACGGTGGGCGCCTGCGCCAGGCGGCAGCGCGCCACGATCTCCGGCAGATGCGACGCTCCAAACGTGAGCGCACCGGCAATCGGGTCGTAGTGTTTGTCGAAGGTGCCGCCGGTGGCAATAAGGTGCAGGCTGCTGATCATGAATGTGTTACGTGAATGTGAAAGAGAGAGAAAGAACGATGTGATTGCACAGTCTAACTCGCGTTTGTCCGCACGTAGTTGCACTAGTAGCGATGCGGTGCGCCGCATCACGCATGAGCGGGAAGGGTTTTGCCTGTATTTGCGTAGGGCTGTCGCTGCAGTACCGTAAATGAAAAGGCGTTCAAGTTGTTTGTTATTTCAGCTTGCATGAATTGTGCTCCATCGGTTGTTGATCGTGTTTGTTCTCCGATGTTTGTGTAGCGCTTGCATACAGGTTTTATTTACGCATTGCGCTGCAGTTTTTGGTGTTAGTTCGAGGTAGAAAGGTTTGGTATGCCAACCGGTGTAGTGAAGTGGTTCAACGAATCCAAAGGTTTTGGTTTTCTGACTCCGGACGATGGCGGGCAGGATTTGTTTGCCCACTTCTCCGACATTCAGGGGCGCGGCTTTCGTACGCTGCGCGAAGGCCAGAAGGTCGAATACAGCATTAAGGACGGCCCCAAGGGCCCGCAAGCGGCCGAGATCCGCTCGCTAGACCCTGAACCGCCAGCCGGCGATCGGCCACCGCGCGAATTTTCAGACCGGCCGCCACGGCGCGCCCCTGGGGGCAACGGCGGCCCGCCCGGCTCCACCGGCTATGGCGACCGGCCACCGCGCACGCCCTGGGGCAACCCGGGTGGCTATGGTGACCGGCCTGCCCGGCGTGGGCCCGGCGGTGGTGGCGGTGGCGGAAGAGGCAACCGGGGCGGCAGCGAAGGCGGCCACTAAGCGTTACCAGAACCATCGTTTTTGGACGTTTCAACGGCAAAATCATCTGTAAATTTTGCCGGCAGCGCGGTAACGGACGCTCCATCTGCAATGATGGAAAGTTTATTTGCGATCACGCAATATCCATGCGGGTCTTCAGTAAGAAATGCTTCAAAACCCGCATGGATATTGCGTAGAGGCATTTAAAAGCGTCTATGTAGCGCTGCAATGCGCCTGCAGCGCTTGCACCAGCGCATCAAACACCACGCGGCAACGCGGGCTGGCGCGCAGATCGCCGTGCATGGTGATCCACACTTCCAGCGCCAGCGCGGCAACGCCAGGCAGCACGCGCGTCAGCGGCGGCGCACGCTGCGCCAGCGGCACTTGGCATAGACCGATGCCGCCGCCGGCGCGAATCAGCGCGAGCTGCGCCACATTGCTATCCGCCCGCAGCGCAAAGGCATCGCGCTGCCACACCTCAAACCCTTTGCTCGCGCCGCGCACAAACGCGGTTTCTTGATCAAAGCCGATCAGCGCGTGGTCTTGCAGCGCGGCCAGCGCCCTGGGCACGCCGGCGCGCTGCAAATAAGCGGAGCTGGCGTGCAAGCCGATTTCTACCGTGCCGGCGCGCTGGGCGACTAATTGCTCCTGACGCGGCCGGGCCATGCGCACGGCGATATCGGCCTCGTGCTGCAGCAAATCTTGCACGCGGTCGGTCAACACCAGCTCCACCTGCAGGCGCGGATGCGCCGCGCGCAGCGCCGCCAACACCGGCGGCAGCACTTCAATGCCGATCACATCGCTGGCGGTCACGCGCACCGTTCCGCGCACCCCGCCGCCATCTTCGCCCGCTACGCGGGCAAGCGCCGCCGCGGTGCTGCGCAGCGACTGCGCGTAGGGCTTGAGCGCCAGCGCGGTGTCGGTGGGGATCAGCCCCTGGGGCGAACGCGTGAACAGCGCCGCGGGCAAGGCCTCTTCTAGCGCGGCGATATGGCGGCCCACGGTCGGCTGCGTCAGGCCCAGCGCGCGCGCCGCGCCGGAGAGCGACCCTTCTTCCAGCACCGCCAAAAAAGTGCGGTACAGCTCCCAGCCGATTTCGTTACCCATACAAAAATGTATAGCAGCGCACAGTATTTAGGCAATTTTCTTTTGGCTGGGCGCCGTCCATAGTGATGCCATCTGCACCCAAAAGGATGAATCATCATGGCAAACGTACAGTCAAACAAAGCATTAGTCTTAGGCGCCACCGGCGGCGTGGGCGGCGAAATGGCGCGCCAGTTGCGCGATGCCGGCTGGCAAGTTAGCGCGCTCAAGCGCGGCCTGCCCGCCCCCACGCAGACCAAAGACGGCATCACCTGGCTGGCCGGCGACGCGATGAACGCGGCCGACGTGCTGGCCGCCGCGCAGGGCGCAAGCGTCATCGTGCATGCGGTCAACCCGCCCGGCTACCAGCGCTGGGGCGAGCTGGTGCTGCCGATGGTGGACAACACCATCGCCGCCGCAATTGCGCAGCAAGCCACCATCGTGCTGCCCGGCACGGTCTACAACTTCGGCCCGGATGCGGGTAGCGTACTGACCGAAAACAGCCCGCAGCACCCGCTGACCAAAAAAGGCGCAATCCGCGTGCAGATGGAGCAGCGCCTGCACGCCGCCACAGAGCAGGGCGCACGCGTGCTGATCGTGCGGGCGGGCGATTTTTTTGGCCCCGGCGCGGCCAACAACTGGTTCTCGCAATGCCTGGTCAAGCCTGGCGCGCCGGTACGCCGCATTCTCAACCCCGCACGGCGCGGCATTGGCCACCAATGGAACTACCTGCCCGACGTGGCGCGCACCATGGTGCAGTTGCTCCAGCAGCGCGACCGCTTGTCCGCGCCTTTGCCCGCGCCTTTACCCGCCTTCGCCCGCTTTCACCTGGCCGGCCATTGGGACGCTGATGGCACGCAGATGGCGCGCGCGGTACAAGCCGTCGTGGCGCGCCGCAGCGGGGTTAC
>JBOFGW010000375.1:0-2800 GCA_051649325.1 Burkholderiaceae bacterium
GCGGAATTCATTGCGCTTTTTTGAATAGGCCTCGAGCGTCCAGAGGTTTTCTAGAGTGAGCTTGCCTTGGGTGTTGGTCATGTGTATTGCTCCATTCATTTGCGTTGCTCCCTCGCCTGCGAGCAGGGGAGAGTTGGGATGGGGTTCTGCATTTCAAGTGAAATGCTGGCTAGCGATGAATGCCCTCACCCTAACCCTCTCCCGCACGCGGGAGAGGGGACTTGTCGATTGCACTTAATCTGGCAGCCCATACGCCTTACGCACCAGCGTGATCGGATGGCGCACTTTGCCGTCGGCGGCGCCGGGCTTCATTTGATTCATGCCTTGCTCGATATGGTGGCCGGCCAGCGCGCAGTCTGAGCTGATGTGATCGGGCGCGGCTTCTTCCATTTGGCGGTAGACCGGCTTGCCGATCTTGATCGCCATCTCGTGATACTCCTTCTTCACGCCCCAGGTACCGGCATGGCCGGAGCAGCGCTCCACCGTCGTGACTTTGGTGTTTGGAATCGCCTGCAGAAAGTCGCGCGTTTTCAGGCCCATGTTCTGCACACGCAAGTGGCATGAAACGTGATAACTCACATTGCCCAGCGGCTGCGCAAAATCAGTCTTGAGAAAGCCGTCTTTCTTGCGGCCTTCCAAATATTCAAACGGATCAAACATGGCTTTCTTGACTGCTTGCACGTCTGCATCGTTTGGATACATCATCGGCAGCTCTTGCTTGAACATCAGCGTGCAAGACGGAATCAGGCCGACGATGGCATAGCCTTCGCGCGCGAGCTTGGCCAGTTGCGGAATATTCTTTTCTTTGTTCTTGGCCACACTGTCCAGATCGCCCAGCTCCAGCTTGGGCATGCCGCAGCAGGCTTCTTTTTCCACCAGCACGTACGGAATCTGGTTGTGGTCCAGCACCTTGAGGAAATCGTGGCCGATGCCGGGCTCGTTGTAGTTCACATAGCAGGTGGAATACACCGCGACTTTGCCGGGCGTTTTTGTGCCGTTTTGCACCGCATGCGGTTTTGACAGCGCCGCGTTCGGGCGGAATTTTTTGGGAGCGAACTCGGGCAGCCAGGCATCTTTATGCACGCCCATCATCTTTTCGCCCATGCCGCGCAGCGCCTTGCTCTTGCTGGCTGCATTCACGGTTTGCACGACGATAGGAATGGTGGCCAGTTTGCCGTTGGCATCGGTATTGCTCAGCAACTTGTCACGCGTTTGTGTGGCTGTGCCTTGCTTGAACTGAATCGCCTTGCCGCGCAGCATGAGGTGCGGAAAGTCCAGGTTCCACGGATGCGGCGGCACGTACGGGCATTTGGTGACGTAGCACACGTCACACAAATAGCATTGATCCACCACCTTCCAATAATCTTTTTTGTCGACGCCATCGACTTCCAGCGTCTTGCTGTTGTCTACCAGATCAAACAGCGTAGGGAAACTGTTGCACAGGCTCACGCAGCGGCGGCAGCCGTGGCAAATGTCGAACACACGCTCCATCTCTTTGAGCGCGGATTCTTCGTTGTAAAAATCCGGGTTCAGCCAATCAAGCGGGTGCCGTGTGGGCGCTTCGAGATTGCCTTCGCGTTGGCCGGAGATGGGTGCGCTCATGGTGTGGATCTTGGCGTGTAGAGAAGAATGTTCAGTTTTTTGGAGCAATCGAGCAGTGAGCGTAGCGAGCGCCTCAAGGTTGAACCGAGGCGCACAGGCGTATACGAATACGCCGAGCACCGCAGGTTCAAGATTGAGGCGCGCAGTAGCTCAATGCCGATTGATCAAGCAGCGACGGTTTCTAGCGCTTTCGCAAACCGGTTCGCATGGCTGCGCTCGGCCTTGGCCAGCGTTTCAAACCAGTCGGCGATTTCGTCAAAGCCTTCGGTGCGTGCAGCCTTGGCCATGCCTGGGTACATGTCGGTGTACTCATGCGTTTCGCCGGCGACGGCAGACTTCAGGTTGTCGGACGTTGCGCCAATCGGCATATCAGTCGCTGGGTCACCCACTTGCGCGAGGTAATCCAGGTGGCCGTGGGCGTGGCCCGTTTCACCTTCAGCGGTGGAGCGAAACAGCGCTGCAACGTCTGCATGACCTTCCACGTCGGCCTTGTTTGCGAAGTACAGGTAGCGGCGGTTGGCTTGCGATTCACCCGCAAACGCATCCTTGAGGTTCTGGTGAGTCTTGGTTCCTTTGAGGGACGGCATGTATAGCTCCTTCATTGCAATGAACCGGTCGTAGGATCAACCGGGAATCGCATCTTATTCCTATTAAATCAAGTTTTTCAATTGAATTTATCAATGATGCTTATTGCATAGTTCAACGGCATGCGCGGGGTTTTCCCAGCGTCTGCGTCATTGCCCGGTAACATCCTAGAACCTATCTCATATTCAAACGCGGATCGCGTTGTTGTCCAAAAGGCCGTGAGCAAGGCGCAAAACGACGCCAGGTGATTACCTGGCGAGGCTTTGCAACACCGCGCACGGCCTTTTGGACAACAACCCAAAGGGAGCACGGCCAAAAGGGCCCATGGCGGTGTTGGGCGCTCGTTGTGTACGCTGCGTACACGGCCTCGCGCCCGCCTTGCCCTGAGCCCTTTTGGCCACGCTCGCGACCGCGTTTGAACATGAGATAGGTTCATATGTCTTTTACTGCATTGGCGCTGGTTGTAGCCGCCGCCTTGATGCACGCCACCTGGAATCTGGCCGCTAAGAAAGCACAGGGCGGGCAGTTGTTTTTGGTGCTGTGTTCGCTTTCCACGCTCGTGATTTATGCGCTGCCGGTGGCCTGGGTGGTGGCGCGCGATGGTCTGCCCACC
>JBOFGW010000376.1:0-7178 GCA_051649325.1 Burkholderiaceae bacterium
GCCACCTACGACAACGCCAACAGCCTGCACACCAACGCGTACGACGAAGCCATCACCACACCTACCGAAGAGTCTGTTCGCCGCGCAATGGCGATCCAGCTCATCATCAACCGCGAGTGGGGCTTGGCCAAGAACGAAAATCCCAGCCAAGGCAGCTTCATCATCGAGGAGCTGACTGAATTGGTAGAAGAAGCCGTGCTCGCCGAGTTTGAAAAAATCGCCGAGCGCGGCGGCGTGCTCGGCGCGATGGAAACCGGCTACCAGCGCGGCAAAATTCAAGACGAAAGCATGCACTACGAAATGCTCAAGCACACTGGTGAGCTGCCCATCATCGGCGTCAACACCTTCCGCAACCCGCACGGCGACCCCACGCCGCAAACGCTGGAGCTTGCGCGCAGCACCGAAGAAGAAAAGCAAAGCCAGCTCAAACGCCTGGCCGATTTTCAAGCGCGCAACGCAAAAGAGAGCGGCCCCATGCTCGCACGCCTGCAGCAGGCGGTGATTGAAAACCACAACGTGTTTGAAGTGCTGATGGACGCCGTGCGCGTGTGCTCACTCGGGCAAATCACGAATGCACTGTTTGAGGTGGGCGGGCAGTATCGGCGGAATATGTAGCAGGCCAGCTGCGCAAAAAGAGCGATTGGCAAAGCCCGTTTTTCCTTGCAAGTTGAGCGTGCGGTGTTCAATTTGCAAGGAAAATAGGCCGTCACAGCTAATTTTCATTGCATATTTAACACACTGTGTTTAATATACAAGGATGTTTGCCCGCCTTGCCGCCGCTGCGATCCGCCAGCGCTTGGGTTTTAGCCCGGCGGTAGCCATTCTGGGCCCGCGCCAAGTGGGCAAGACCACACTGGCCAAGCAAATCGCGGCGGAATTCAAGGGCTCGGTTTATCTCGACCTGGAGTCGCCCGAAGCACTCGCCAAGTTGGAACAGGCTGGCCCTTTTTTTCGAGCCAACCGTCAGCGTTTGGTCGTATTGGATGAAGTGCAGAATGCGCCAGAAATCTTTCGGCAAATGCGCGGCGAGATCGATGATGACAGGCGGCCCGGCCGCTTTTTGATTCTCGGCTCCGCATCTTTCAAGCTGCTGCGCCAATCGCAATCGCTCGCTGGGCGGCTGGCCCTAGTAGATATGGCGCCGCTGCTGCTGCCCGAAATAAAGCCCAGCTTTGAAGATATTCAAACGCTATGGTTGCGCGGCGGCTTTCCCTCCAGCTACACCGCGTCAAGTGACGAAGAAAGCTGGTTGTGGCGTGATGGTTTTGTACGGCATTTTCTCAACACAGACCTGCCTTCTCTGGGCATTGATGTCGCGCCGGAGTTGATGCACCGCTTCTGGCGTATGGTTGCGCATCTGCACGGGCAGTTGTTCAACGCCTCCGCGATTGCGTCTTCTTTAGGCATCAGCAGTCCAACCGTGGCGCGCTACTTGGATCATCTGGTGAATAGCCTGATGCTGCGCCAGCTTGAACCTTACTACGTCAATCTGGGCAAGCGCCTTGTTAAATCACCTAAGGTGTATGTGCGTGATAGTGGTCTGCTGCATCACTTGCTGAGTATTCGGCAAGTCAATGATTTACTTGGGCACCCAAGCATTGGCGCGTCATGGGAAGGTTTTGTAGTGGAACACATTTGCAACCAGTTGCCGCTGGGCGCAAGTGCATCGTTCTACCGTACCGCTGCCGGTGCAGAGCTGGATGTGGTTGTAGAACATGGTCTGAAGAAGATCGGCTTTGAGGTGAAGTTCTCCGCCGCACCCAAAGTAACCAAAGGGTTTTGGCAGGCGTGTGAAGACGTTGGCGCGCAGCAAACCTACATCGTCGCGCCTGTGCGCGAAGGCTGGTCGTTTGCTGAGAATGTGGATGTAATTTCGCCAGTGGAAATAGGCCGCGTGCTGCAAAGCTTGTAGCTAACGTGTTTAAGAGTGCTCAGCCAAACATAGATACGCAATATCCATGCGCATTTTGGGCCATTTTTGCCTCAAAACCCGCATGGATATTGCGTAATCTGCCTTAAAGCACTCTAAATTCAGTCCTAGCTGACCCCATAGTCCCGCCGCTGTCAGGGACCCAATGCGCTTTTCTATCAAGCCGCAGCAGCACCGAGCGCCGCATGCCAAAATCAGCCAACACACTGGAGCGACAATCATGCGAGCCCAAATCTTCGCCGTTGAAAAAGCCAAGCTGCACAACCATAAAATTCTGCAGGTGCAAACGCCACAGCTTGCAGAGGGTGAAGTGCTGTTCAAGGTAGATGCCTTTGCCTTCACCGCCAACAACATCACCTACGCCGCGTTTGGTGATGCCATGCAGTACTGGCAGTTCTACCCGCTGGTGGCGCCTGGTCTTGTTACCTGGGGCTGCATCCCCGTGTGGGGTTTTGCCACCGTGCTGCAAAGCCGCTGCGAAGGTGTGGAGCAAGGCGAGCGCGTCTACGGCTACTGGCCCATGGCCTCGCACGCCGTGCTTGCGCCCACGCGCGTGACAGACAGCGGCTTTGCTGACGGCGCGCCGCACCGCGCCGGCCTGCACGCCGTTTACAACCAATACAACCGCTGCGCTAAAGATCCGCTGTATGTGCCCACGCGCGAAGCGCAGCAAATGCTGCTGCGCCCGCTGTTTATCACCTCATTCTTGATTGATGATTTTCTGGACGACAACGCCTTCTTTGGCGCGCGCACCGTGCTGCTTTCAAGCGCCTCCAGCAAAACCACCTACGGCACCGCGTTCTGTTTGCAGCAGCGCAAAGACGTAAAGGTCATCGGCCTCACCTCCAAAAACAACCTTGCGTTTGTGCAAAGCTTGGGTTGCTACAGCCAAGTGGTGGCCTATGAAGACGTGGCCAGCCTGCCGGTAGAACCCGCCGTGTACGTAGACCTGTCTGGCAGCGGCCCCTTGCGCAAAGCCGTGCACACGCACTTTGCAGACGCGCTCAAATACAGCTGCGCCGTGGGCGCATCGCACATTGGCGAGCTGGAAAATCTGGGCAAGAGCGCAGAGCCCCTGCCCGGCGCAAAACCCACCCTGTTCTTCGCCCCCGCGCAAATCAAAAAGCGCAATGCAGACTGGGGCAGCGCCGTGCTGCAGCAACGCATCGCACGCACTTGGCACGCTTTTATGCAACCCGTCACGCGCGCGCAGTCACCGTGGATGCGCGTGGTAGAAGGCCGCGGCGCGGCTGCGGTGGAAGCGGTTTACGACAATATGTTGAGTGGGAAGACCAGCCCGGTGGAGGGGCATGTAGTGGGGTGGTGAACAAGGAGATGAATCCTGTTTCTACACATCGTCGGCATGCTGAAAACGCGCTGATTTGAAACTTTGAATAGGCAATCTCGATCTAGATTCAGCTAATATTTCTACGAAAACAAAGCGCTCTCGAGGTGTTCAACCAATGAGTTGAATGGCGCCACTTTCTTAGGATCCAAACCCGCGAGCCCTGCGTTTGCCGCACGTTCAGAAACCAGTTTCTTTGCAGCCGCCTCGACTTTTGCGGACCAAATCTTACTGTGCGACAAAAACATGTTTCGCACTCGTTCCGACCACGCGTACTTTCTTTCGTCCTTAGCTAGCGCTGCTGGTGTAACGTGGAATCCGAACAGAGCGCTTAGCTCATTGATATAGATTGAGGGAAGCACCAGATCTTCAAGTTCAGAGTTTCTGAACCCGGGAATAGAAGCCACCGTGTACTCTGCTGGGCGCAATGAATCGTTTTTTTCAGCCTTTTCAATTGCCTTTCTGGCTTCTTCATCGTGGTCCAAAAAAGCATGCACTGAGCAGATGTTTGCTTTATGAAGACGGGCCTTATAGCCAATATTGGCGCATCCTCCCATCTGGTCAAAAGCTAGGCCCCCGTTTGTAATCTGATGCTTCAGCTTAATCGATCTTTCGCTGAGCCACGCCGCAAGAACTCTCTGATCTTCTTCACCTTCAAGCAATAGCACCAAACGGGCTGATGTCAAATTGTCAGATTGATGTACACCCAGCGCGTCGCGTACATCAGCCAATGATCTCGCTTGGGTCGCTGACCCGCTCTTAACAATAACGTTCCGCCCTGCGAATTGCCTGTCTACCAGAGGAGCTGAGTGCGTTGTGAGAATTACTTGGCTTTGCGCTGAAATTCCGAGCAGTACCTCCCGCAGGCGATGGATCGCCTGCGGATGAAGATGCGACTCAGGCTCTTCTATAGCCAGTATCAGAGAACGTTTTCCGAGACCCTGCTCACTTGAGTATTTCATCAGAGCAATAGCGAGAAGGCTTTTTATCCCATCGCCTTTCATTTGAAGCGTCGTCCGCGCACCATCATTAATAGATACATGCGCCGCATTTCGGATCGCGCGCGCAACAGACTTAGACGTACCAACTTCAATCTGTGCCACTTCTGGAATGAAGCCTTTAACCGTTTTCGTCAGTTCAAGGCCAAGCGTATGAAGTATTGGTGCTTGCAGTTTCTCGATCTCGGCAATGCTTTTTTGATACTCGGAATTTTGTTCCAAAACACTAAGTCGTTGCTCCAGCATGCGCTCAATGACCCGTTCGGCCATTTCTGAAGTTCTTATCGCCGGTATATATTGGAGAGCAACGCTTCTGGCAACAAATTTCGCTATTTCGTTCACGTTTTCTTGTGCTAGCTGTTGCTTTGCTCTTCCTTGTAGTAGCAGCTCGACTTTTGCGTCTTCTCTCCCAAAATGGACTTTTAGCTTCAAATCCGTATTGAGGTTCACTTTGGTCGACTTCTTAAAGTCAGCCAGCTCGCTAGCTGTGAGGCGAAATTCAAGAACAACTAGCGATTTACCGTCTGTATCCGTTTGCTGTACTGAAACAGGAAAATCCCTCTTCCAAACGTAGGCATCTGTTGGGTCTGAATACTCGTATCGAAGTTGCTTCTGCCGGTACATGAATGCACCCTTCTCAAGCAATCGGAGCGCCAACACGATTGCGACAAGGACGTTTGACTTACCCTCATTGTTTGGACCAACTAATACTGTGAACTGCGAAAGCGGCACTTTGTATGCACTTGTAATTGATCTAAAGTTTGTAATTGTTGTAGAGATCAACTGCATGAGAAATTCCTTTCAGCGATTTAGTGAGACTTTGAGTAGTGGGTGGGCTTCACGCAGAGCGACCAACTACTTCTTCTCAATCTTCACTGTCACCACTTCCCCCGTCCCCACATCCACCAACCACACCGCCGAATACTTCTCGCTCACTTCGCCGCGCACCTCATAGCTCTTGCCGTCCTTCGGCTCAAAGTTCACGGTGCCTTCCACCCGGTAAGACGGGTTGGTCATGCCTAGAATCGGCGCGGCAAAGATGCGTGAGCCGATGAGTTTGAGTGTGAGTGGTTTGGCCGGCACATCGCGGCCAATGAACACGGGGCTCATGGAAAAGCCGCGGCCTTGGTTTTTGGCTGCGGTTTCGCCCGGGCTGGTGTTGATCTGTTTGCCGTCGACTTCGTTGAGCCAGAACATCACGGCGCGGCTACTGGTTTCTGAACTGCCGGTGTCGCGGATGTAAGCGCGCGGCCCTGTGTAGCCTTCTGGAATTGGATTGGTGGCGCAACCGGCCAACACAATAGACATACCTGCCGCGAGCGCGGCGAACCACTTTTTCATACAGTCCCCTTATGTGTGATGAATACTTATGCAGGGACTATATCGAAGAAGTACGGTTTTCAACTCCCGTGTACAAGTGATTACGCCCAGTAAACGGGCGTCTTCGGGCAAAAATGGCTGGAAAACCGCATGGATATTGCGTGTTCGGTTTGCCTGTCAAGTCTTACAGGTAGCCGGGTGCCATGTGGCGGCGGCGCATCAAGTGGCGGGGCGCTGCTTCATTTCGCGACGCATGAGTTTGCCGCGCACCTTTTTCACCTCGGTGATGCGCAGCCCCGGCACATATTCACCGCGCATGTGGCGCTTCATTTGGTCTAACGCTTCCATCAACGCAGCAAAGTCTTTCTTTTTCATATGAGTGATTTTGGCGCGCTAAAGGTTTACCAGATCCGCGGGCGAGTCAGCCTTCTGCTAACTCTTCTTCAATCGGTGTGAGAGCTCGCAGCAGGGCGAGCAGTGCGTTTGCGTGATTTGCGATATTGAATTAAGAAGCCTGTATTAACTGAAGCGATCTAGTCTAAAAAGATTCTAGAGGTTTATTGAGTAGTGCACGCAGTATCCATAGGCTTTTCGAGAGAAAAATGCCTCAAAACCCGCATGGATATTGCGCAGTCACCCCGCCATCACCACCTGATTACGCCCCGCATATTTGGCGGCGTACAGGCGTTTGTCTGCGAGGGTGAGTAGAGCGGTGGCTTCGGCGGCTTCGCGGGCGGAGGCGATGCCGATGCTCACACTCACCGCAAGGTTTTGCGCCACGTCTTGCCAGGGCTGGGCTTGCACGGTGGCGCGCACGCGGTGGGCAATTTGCACGGCGTCTTCGTATTCCACGCTGGCCAGGCCCAGGACAAATTCTTCGCCGCCGTAGCGCACGGCTTGGTCGCTGCTGCGGCAGTTGTGGGCGATCACGTTGGCTACGCGGCGCAGCACTTCATCGCCAATGTCGTGGCCAAAGCGGTCGTTCACTTGTTTGAAGTGATCCAAGTCCATCAGCAGCAGCGTGAGCGGCTCGCCGCGTTCTGCGCCGGCCAGCGCTTCGCGCAACCAACGTTCCAGCGCGCGGCGGTTGCCCAGGCCGGTGAGCGGGTCTTGCGTGGCCTGTTTGGCCCACTGATTGGTGAGGCGCGCCAGTTCAATGCGCAGCTCGCGCTGCGTCACGGCTTGGCGCGCGGCTTCTGCGGTGCGGCGTTGATCGGCCGCGCGCAGCGCTTTGAGTGCTTGCAGTGCGGCGTGGTCGTTACCCAGTTGCTCTTGCGTATCGGCCAGGCCTTGCAGCGCTTCTTGCAGATCGTCCAAGGTGCCGGCGTTTTGCAGATGCTCTACGGCGGTGCAATAGTGATCGCGCGCAGCTTCTAACTGGCCCAGCGCGCGGTAGCAGTGGCCCAGCTCGGTGTATGAAATGGCTTCGTTGGGGCGCATGCCTTGCGCGCGGTAACGCGGCAGTAAAGCGTTAAGCTGCGCGGCGCTTTCTTCATAGCGGCCCAGGCTGTGCAGCATGATGGCGTGGTTGCCCTGCGCCATGAGCTGCCCGCGCAGCAGCCCGGCAGCTTCGCAATCGGCGGCC
>JBOFGW010000377.1:0-6482 GCA_051649325.1 Burkholderiaceae bacterium
CTCTTCGGCAAAGGCAAAACCAAATACGCGCCGCGCGACAAAAGCGTGATCCGCCTGCCCAGCTACGAACAAGTCAAGAGCGACCAAGTGCTCTATGCCCACGCCAACCGCGTGCTGCATTTGGAGACTAACCCCGGCAACGCGCGCGCACTTGTACAAGCGCACGGCGAAGGCGCGACCGCGCGTGACGTATGGATCACCCCGCCACCCATTCCGCTCACCACTGCCGAGATGGACATGGTGTTTGACTTACCCTACGCGCGCAGTCCGCACCCCAGCTACGCCGATGAAAACGGTAGCCACGATGGCGCCACGAAAATTCCCGCCTGGGAGATGATCCGCTTTAGCGTGAACATCATGCGCGGCTGCTTTGGTGGCTGCACGTTCTGCTCGATCACCGAGCACGAAGGCCGCATCATTCAAAGCCGCAGTGAAGACAGCGTGATCCGCGAGATTGAAGAGATTCGCGACAAGGTGCCGGGCTTTACCGGCGTGATCTCCGATTTAGGCGGCCCCACGGCCAATATGTACCGCATCGGCTGCAAATCGCCCGAGATTGAATCAGCCTGCCGCAAACCCAGTTGCGTGTACCCCGGCATTTGTTCCAACTTGAACACGGATCATGGCCCGCTGATCAGTATGTACCGCCGCGCGCGCTCGCTCAAGGGCGTGAAAAAGATTCTGATTGGCTCAGGGCTGCGCTATGACTTGGCGGTGAAAAGCCCGGAATATGTGAAAGAACTGGTCACGCATCATGTGGGCGGTTACCTCAAGATTGCGCCCGAGCACACTGAAGACGGCCCGCTCACCAAAATGATGAAGCCGGGCATTGGCAGCTACGACAAGTTCAAACAACTGTTTGAGAAGTACAGCCTGCAAGCAGGCAAGAAGCAATATCTGATTCCCTACTTCATCGCTGCGCACCCCGGCACGAGTGATGAGGACATGATGAACTTGGCGCTCTGGCTCAAGCGCAATGGCTTCCGTGCCGATCAGGTGCAAACCTTTTATCCATCACCGATGGCCACCGCCACAGCGATGTATCACACCAATAAAAATCCACTGCGCAAGATCACGCGTGATTCTGAGCGCGTGGATATCGTGCGCGGTGAGAAGCGCCGCCGTTTGCATAAGGCGTTCTTGCGCTATCACGATCCCAACAACTGGCCGTTGCTGCGCGAAGCGCTCAAGGACATGGGCCGCGCCGATTTGATCGGCAACGGCAAGCAGCACCTAATTCCGTTTTATCAGCCCAAGACTGACGGTACCTATCAAAGCGCGCGGCGCAAAAACTCCACGCCGGCAAAAACTGTTGCCGCCAAACCTGGCATTGCTATGAAAGTGGCTGCGCGGCCCGGACGCATTCTCACACAGCACACCGGTTTGCCGCCACGCCGAACCAAAATCTAGCGTACTTGCGCGCTGTCAAACGCGCTGACTTCACCCTCAATCACCGGTAGTTCCAGATAAGACAGCGCGCCGCCGCCATGAAACACGCGGTTGCGCGCAACAAGCGGCTGCGTTTCTTGGTGCGGATTGTCGGTGCCGTTTTGTAGATTGCGTTCCAGCCGCGGGAAGTTGCTGCTCGCAATATCTAGCCGAATCCGGTGGCCCGCAGGAAAGTAATAGGCAATTGATCGCATCGGCACGGTAACGGTGTAGGTTTTTCCTGGCTCAAGCAGCGCCGGTGTTGTGTAGCTCTCGCGGTAGCGCAGGCGCAGCGCACCTTCTTGCACATTGATGGCAGTGCCATCCGGCTGCACGTGAATTAAGCGCGCAACCAGATCGGTATCTTTGGCGGTGGAAGAAACTGTCAGTGTGGTCTTCAGCGGGCCGGCGATCCGCAGGGCTTGCGCCAGCGGCGCAGATTGGTAAACCAAAATGTCTTGCCGCGCGCGATTGCCGGCTTGGTCGATCGGGCCGGAGCGATCGGCCCCATCGCCGGTACAGCAGACAGGGCCGCCGATGGAGGGTACTGGATTGGCAGGGTCAGACGCCCATTCATCCAATTTTTGCGATGCCGCGCTTTCTCGCGTCAACGTGCCGCCGCCAGCGGCAGAATTTGCGGGCGATTGTGCGCCAAGATGCCAGCGCTGCGCACGCGCTTCTTGCGGCGGCCAAGCGTTTGCGGTTAGCCATTTGGATTCACCCAGCACGTAATACAAATAGGGCGGCAATTGCGCCAAGCCTTCGCCTTGGCCTTTGAGCCAATAGTCAAACCAGCTCAAAAACCACCGTAGGTAGGGCTGCTGGGTATTCTCGAGCTTCAGGTCGCCAAATTCGCCCGATTGTGCAGTCTGCAAAAGCTGGCAATGATTGCCCGGCGCAAGAATCACGCGCGGCGCAGCGCGCGGATTGCCTTGCGTGGTGCGCGCGACAAGCTGCGCGTACGCCAGCGCGCCGTCAATCGACTGATCGCCCCACATATTGACGAGTAGCGTAGGCCGCGCGGGCGCATCTGCATCAGAAACAAAATCAAACCTTTTCCACGCTTGGCCGGTGAGCGGGTTCTTCCACAACTCATCGAAGGCATTGCGTGCCGGATCGATCTTGGAGACGAGTGTGGAAGTGGGCAGCCCCGCAACGGCGGATTTGATATTCACACTAGCCGGCATGGCGGCGTTGCCGGTGCGCCCATGCTCCAAATACCAGCCAAAGGCGGAACCAAGCTGCAGCACGCCGCCTTCAAAAAAACCAATGTGCGCTGGTTGGTTGTTTAGCGCGCCCACGCCGCCGCCAGCATCAATGGGAATCATGGCGGCGTGTGCCGGATGGTTGGCGCGTGATAATGCGAACTGCAATTCCCCCAGCGCCGAGCAACCAATCGTGCCGACTTTGCCGTTTGACCAGGATTGCGCGGCAATCCAGTCCAGCGTGGCCGCGCCGTCGCTTGTTGCGCCTTGCCAGGGTGCAAATTCACCGCCAGAATCGAACTTGCCGCGAATATCTTGTACCAGCACCGCATAACCACGCTGTGCAAAGTACAGCCCGTAATTCGCGCCTTCACCGTAGTGCAAGCGGCCATAGGGCAGGCGGATCAGCACTGTGGGTAGCGGGCCGCCCGCACGCAATGGTTTGTACACACTCGCGGCAAGCTGCACACCATCAGGCATGCGGATGCGCAGCGAATGGTCTACCCAAACGCCGCGCGCAAGGCCGGCCATCCGAATTTGCAGGGTGCTGGGTAAATACTGGCGGCCTGCGTAGAGCGCAACTGCTGCAAGCGCTACGACTGTGAATGCCGCAACCAGTAGGCGTGTTAAGCGCATGTTGCGGCGTGCGGGCGCGTTAGAAGAATGCCTGAATCCCTGTTTGCGCGCGCCCCAAAATCAGCGCGTGTACATCATGTGTGCCTTCGTAGGTATTCACTACTTCCAAGTTGACCAGGTGACGCGCCACGCCATATTCATCACTGATGCCGTTGCCGCCCATCATGTCGCGCGCCAGCCGCGCAATATCCAGCGCCTTGCCGCAGGAGTTGCGCTTCATGATGCTGGTGATTTCCACCGCGCCTTTGCCTTGCTCTTTCAAGCGGCCCAGTCGCAGGCAGCCCTGCAGGCCGAGCGTGATTTCGGTCTGCATATCGGCCAGCTTTTTTTGAATCAGTTGATTGGCGGCCAGCGGGCGGCCAAACTGTTTACGGTCCAGCACATATTGCCGCGCGCGATGCCAGCAGTCCTCTGCCGCGCCCAGCGCGCCCCAGGCAATGCCGTAGCGTGCGCTGTTCAGGCAGGTGAACGGGCCTTTGAGGCCGCGTACATCGGGGAATGCGTTTTCTTCTGGGCAGAACACTTCGTCCATCACAATCTCGCCAGTGATGCTGGCCTTTAAGCCAACCTTGCCGTGAATCGCGGGTGCTGACAGGCCTTTCATGCCTTTGTCGAGAATAAAACCGCGGATTGCGCCTTCGTCGTCCTTGGCCCACACCACAAACACATCCGCAATCGGTGAATTGCTGATCCACATTTTGCTGCCGGTGAGGCTGTAGCCGCCGGCCACCTTTTTGGCGCGCGTGATCATGCTGGCCGGGTCGCTACCGTGATTGGGCTCGGTCAAGCCAAAGCAGCCAATCCATTCGCCCGTCGCAAGTTTGGGCAAATATTTTTGCCGCTGCGCTTCAGTGCCAAACTCGTAAATCGGCAGCATCACAAGGGAGCTTTGCACGCTCATCATGCTGCGGTAGCCAGAATCCACACGCTCAACTTCGCGCGCAATCAAGCCGTAAGCCACGTAACCCAGGCCGGGGCCGCCATACTCACTGGGAATGGTTGGGCCAAGCAGACCCAGCGCGCCCATCTCTCGGAACAGCGCGGGATCGGTCGTTTCATTGCGAAACGCGAGCGTGACGCGGTCGGCAAGTTTGTCCTGGCAATAGGCGCGCGCTGCATCGCGCACCATGCGTTCATCTTCGGTGAGCTGCTCGTCCAGCAGCAGCGGATCGTCCCAGGTAAAGGGCACTGAAGAGTGCGCAGAAGAATGAATATTGAGATGGGCAGTTTGCGGCGCGTTCATGGCAGACTCCGATGCAATCCACACATTGTACGAGCTAGATCGACAAGCACGTTACGCAATATCCATGCGGTTTTTGAAGCAAAAATGGCTCAAAATCCGCATGAATACTGCGTACAGCATTAAAAATCAGGCGGTTTTCTGTTCCATCAGCCCCAGTTCTTCCATCATTTTCTTGCGCATCATGAATTTTTGCGCCTTGCCCGTAACGGTCATGGGTAGTTCGTTCACAAAGCGCACATAGCGCGGCACTTTGTAGTGCGCAATCTGATCTTTGCAGAAGGCTTTGATCTCTTCTTCTGTAGCTGCCACGCCGGGTTTGAGAATGATCCACGCGCAGATTTCTTCGCCGTAGCGTGCATCAGGAACGCCAAACACCTGCACCTGCGCCACCTTTTCGTGGCGAAACAGAAATTCTTCAATCTCGCGCGGATACACGTTTTCGCCGCCGCGGATCAGCATGTCTTTCACGCGGCCCACGATGTTGCAATAACCTTCTGCATCAATCGTGGCCAGGTCGCCGGTGTGCATCCAGCCGTCTTTCACTGCTTCTTGCGTGCGCGCATCGTCGGCCCAATAGCCTTGCATCACGCTGTAGCCTTTGGTGCAGAGTTCACCTTTTTCACCCACGGGCACGATGCTGCCGCTGCTGTCCACAATCTTCACTTCCAGATGCGGCAGGATTCTGCCGACGGTGGACACGCGCTTTTCAATCGGATCATCAGTATTGCTTTGGAACGAGACCGGCGACGTCTCGGTCATACCGTAGGCAATCGTCACCTGCGTCATGTTCATGCGGCTGTTGACCTGTTTCATCACCTCGATAGGGCACGGCGAGCCAGCCATGATGCCGCCGCGTAGGCTGCTCAGGTCGTAGCGCTCAAACTCTGGGTGACCAAGCTGCGCGATGAACATCGTAGGCACGCCGTGCAGATGTGTGCAATGTTCGTGATGCACCGCCTCAAGCGTCGCTTTGGGCTCAAAGCCTTCGCTTGGAAAGACCATTGTGCCGCCGGTCACGGTACAAACCAGTGAACCCATCACCATGCCAAAACAGTGGTACAGCGGCACGGGAATGCACAGCACATCATTCTTGCCAAAGCCCATAGCATTGGCCACATAGCGCGCGTTGTTCACAATATTGTGGTGCGTGAGTGTGGCGCCTTTAGGGCTGCCGGTGGTACCACTGGTGAACTGGATATTGATCGCGTCTTCACAGCTGAGCGAATCGCCAATTTTGCGTGCCTGCTTGATGAGCGCCGCGTCGGCCAAAGCAAGCACGTCCGCAAAATTTAGCATACCCGGCGTCTTCTCATTACCCAGGCGAATCACAGTCTTCAAATGTGGCAGCTTGGCCGCGGCAAGCGCGCCCGGTTTTGCTGTTGCAAGCTCAGGCGCGAGCGTTTGCAGCATGCCCAGATAATCGCTGGTCTTGAAGGTCGCCGCCGTGATGATGCCTTTGCACTGCACCTTGTTCAGCGCATATTCCAGCTCTGAAAGCCGGTAGGCGGGATTGATGTTGACCAAAATCACGCCGATGCGCGCGGTGGCGTACTGCGCCAAAATCCACTCGCTGCGGTTGGGCGACCAGATGCCCAGCCGGTCACCTTTGACAAAGCCCAGCTTGAGCAAACCCGCGGCAAGCACGTCAGATGAGTCGCGCAGCTGCGACCAGGTCGCGCGCTGGCCTTGCTCGCGGAACACACACGCGGTTCGATTGGGAAAGTCTTGTGCCGCGGCATCGAGCCACTGCGAGATCGTGCGGGTGGAAAGCGGCGGCGAAGTGTGGCCGCGCACGTGGGAGACGCCGGCAATCGGCCGGCGCGGTGGCGATAGTTGTGTGTGGTCGGTACGAGCGTTCATGGATGGGCTCCCAAAGCGTGGCTGCGCGCCAGAAGCTTACTGCGGCGCGGGCGAGGGTGTCGCGTCCCCAGGCGCCGGTGGTAGGCCAAAGGTAGGCGGCTCTTCCTCCA
>JBOFGW010000378.1:0-2759 GCA_051649325.1 Burkholderiaceae bacterium
CGTGCGATGAGCCAGTGCATCAGGAGCCGATCAAGCACCTCGAAAACTAGAGTCTCTAAGATAAATACGCAATATCCATGCGGGTTTTCAAGCAAAAATATCTTAAAAGGCGCATGGATATTGCGTAGAGCACTTGAAAATCACTGCGCTGGATTGCGCAGCACGGTGTGAATCGCATCGATTTCCTTGAGCACATCGTCGCTGAGCGCAACTTTGGCGGAATCGATGTTTTCTTTGAGCTGCGCAAGGCTAGTAGCGCCGATGATGTTGCTAGCCACAAAGGATCGGCTGTTCACAAAAGCCAGCGCCAATGTGGCCGGGCTCATGCCGTTTGCGCGTGCGAGTTTGGCATAGCGCGCCACAGCGTCATACACCACTGGCCGCACATAACGCGGGCTCCAGTCTTTGCCGAAAATGTTCAAGCGGCCATGCGCGTTGGCATCATCCACATACTTAGCCGAGAGTTGCCCGAATGCGAGCGGGCTGTAGGCCATCAGGCTGATGTTCTCACGAAAGCAGGCTTCGTTAATGTCAGTCTCGTAACTGCGGTTGAGCAGGTTGTAGGCGTTTTGAATCGACACGATGCGCGGCAGATTCTTCTCACGCGCGAGCCGCAAAAACTCCATCACACCCCAGGCGGACTCATTGGATACGCCCACGTAGCGCACCTTGCCGGCCTTAACTAAATCGGCCAGCGCAGAAAGTGTTTCTTCAATCGACACGCTCGGCCGCTCTTTGCTCGCATCAAAGCTGATGGCGCCGAAGATCGGTGCGTTGCGGCTGGGCCAGTGCAGTTGGTACAGGTCAACATAGTCGGTTTGCAGGCGCTTCAAACTGGTGTCGATCGCGGCGTGGATGTTTGTGCGGTCAAGGTCACCATTGCCGCCGCGAATCCACGCAAAGCCGCGCGAAGGGCCGGCCACTTTGGTGGCCACAATCAAGTCTTTGCGCTTGGCCTTGTTTTTGGCGAGCCAGGTGCCGATGTAGGCCTCGGTACGGCCTTGCGTTTCAGCGGCAGGGCGAACCGGATACATCTCTGCGGTATCGATAAAGTTCACGCCTTGCGCGGTAGCGTAGTCAAGCTGCGCATGTGCGTCCGCCTCGGTGTTTTGTTCACCAAAGGTCATGGTGCCCAGGCAGATTTTGGAGACGAGCAGATCGGAGGAGCCGAGTTTTTGAGTGTGCATAGTGTGGGAGTGAATTGATCAGAGAATTACGGAGCTGCGCATTGAGAGCGCAGAATGTAGCGCAAGCGTGCTACTGCTCAGGGTCTTGCGAGTGCTCGGCCTGCTCGGTCCATTCGCCGTTGATCAGCTTTTCCACCGGCTGAAACTTGGACTTGTAGGCCATTTTGTGGCTTTGCTCGATCCAGTAACCCAGATACACGTGGTCAAGGCTAAGCGCCTTGCACTGCTCGATTTGCCACAAAATGTTGTAGGTGCCATAGCTGGCACCGGCGTCGTCAGGGTCGTAAAACGTGTAGACGGAAGACAGGCCGTCAGCCAGTACGTCGATGATCGAAACGATTTTCAGCAGGCCGCTCGCGTCCCGAAACTCCACCAAGCGCGAGTTCACGCGGCTTGCCAGCAAAAACTGCGCGTACTGCTCATGGCTGTCATGGTCCATGCCGCCGCCGGGGTGGCGGTGGGTTTGGTACTTTTGGTATAGCTCAAAATGCTCGCGCGAATAGGCCAGCGCCGCCACCAGCGGCTGCAAGTCTTTATGCTTGGCCCAGGCGCGGCGCTGCCCGCGCGTAGGTTTGAAACTAGCCACCGGCACACGCACCGGCACGCAGGCGCGGCAGCCATCGCAATACGGCCGGTAGGTGAATAGGCCACTGCGCCGAAAACCGAGCTTGACCAGCTCGCTATACACGTCTGCATTGATCAGATGGCTGGGCGTAACAACTTGCGAGCGCGCCTGATGCCCCGGCAGGTAACTGCAGTTATACGGCGCCGTGGCATAGAACTGCAGTGCGGCGAAGGGCAGTTCTTTAAGGTTGCTCATGGGGTGTAGGTGGCAGGCATGCTAAACCCATCATAACGCGCAAGCACCTGTGCAAACAGGTCTTGTGTGCGCCAGTGTTGCCAATCCACGGCGTTTTGCACGGTCAGGGTTTTCACGCCCGCCAAAAAATCGCTCCTCGGTATGGGTGCTGCGCCCATAAAGGCCAGATGCGAGGTTTCCTGCTGGCAATCGATCCAGGGCATGTGTTCGCTGCGGCAAATGTGCACCAGCGCGGCCAGTGCGATTTTTGATGCATCGGTTTCACGCGTGAACATGCTTTCGCCGTAGAACATGCGTCCTATACACATACCGTACAGTCCGCCCACCAGTTGCGCGCCGCGCCACACCTCTATGCTGTGTGCGTAGCCCAAACGGTGCATCGCCAAGTAAGCGCGTGCAATTTCGGGCACGATCCAGGTGCCATGTGCATAGTCACGCGCGCCGGCGCAGTGCGCAATCACGCTGGCGAAATCTGTATCCACCTTGATCGCCAGCGCACCTTCGCGTGCCAGCGCGCGCATGCGTTTGGCGAGCGATTTGCGCAGCGTAAAGTCTTGCGTGGCCAGCACCATGCGCGGGTCGGGGCTCCACCACAGAATTGGGTCGCCCTCGGAATACCACGGAAAAATGCCGTTTGTGTAAGCATCCAGCAAGCGCTGCTCGCTTAAATCCGCGCCGGCGGCCACCAAGCCGTTGGGGCGCGCGGCAGCCGCCTCGGGCGGAGGAAACGGATCATCCAGTTCCAAATACGG
>JBOFGW010000379.1:0-5770 GCA_051649325.1 Burkholderiaceae bacterium
AACTTCCGGCTTGAAACCGTAGCGGTTCCAACGGTTAAAGACGGGCATGTGCTGGTGCGTAACCACTACTTAAGTCTCGACCCTTACATGCGCGGCCGCATGAATGAAACCAAGAGCTACGCACAGCCGCAGCCGCTCAATGAAGTGATGATTGGCGGCACGGTGGGTGAAGTGGTGGAAAGCAAGAACCCGCACTTCAAAGCCGGCGACAAAGTCGTAGGCATGGGCGGCTGGCAAGAAATGGCGCTGGTGGATGCATCCGTGCCCGGCGTGCTGCGCAAAGTGGATACGGCGCAGATTCCGCTATCTGCCTACCTGGGCGCAGTAGGCATGCCTGGTGTGACCGCGTGGTACGGGCTCACGCAAATTTGCAAACCCAAGCAGGGCGAAACGGTGGTGGTCAGCGCCGCCAGCGGTGCAGTGGGTGGCGCAGTGGGGCAATTGGCCAAAGCACGCGGTTGCCGCGCGGTGGGCATTGCCGGCGGGCCGGACAAGTGCAAATACGTCGTGGAAGAGCTGGGCTTTGATGCCTGCGTTGACTACAAAGCGCATGCGGACCCTAAAGCGCTTTACAACGCGCTCAAAGAGGTCACGCCAAACGGTGTGGATGGCTACTTTGAAAACGTTGGCGGCGCGGTGCTGGATGCCGTCATGCTGCGCATGAACGCGTTTGGCCGCATCGCCATGTGCGGCATGATTGCGGGCTATGACGGCAAACCGATTCCCATGGCGGCGCCGGCGTTGATTTTGATGAACCGCCTGAAGTTCGAAGGCTTTATTGTTTCTGAACACATGGAGTTCTGGCCTGAAGCGCTCAAAGAGCTGGGCACGATGGTGGCTACAGGCAAGCTCAAGTACCGTGAAACGATTGCGCAAGGGCTGCAAAGCGCCCCCACCGCGTTCATGGGCTTGCTCAAGGGCGCAAACTTCGGAAAGCAACTGGTCAAACTGATCTAAGTTTTGGATTGACTGCAAGCGCCCAGATCACTACAACAGTCTTGAGGCGATGATGAGCGAGCAAATCAAGCACGGTGAGGAGTTTCGGGACGACGCGCGCCCGGTGTCTGGCGCGGTGGCCGGCAGCGCCAACGCGCAGGCGCGCAAGGCGCTGAGCCCCCAAGAATTGCGTGAACTGACGCAGCTTGATCCCGTGCGTAGCACGCTTGCCGTGCTGCGTACGTTTGTTCCTATCGTGCTGGCCGCTGCTGTCGCGCTTTACGTGAACGCGTGGTACGTCACGCTGGCGGCGATCATTGTAATCGGGGTTTCGCAGCACGCCATGTTTGTTCTGGCACATGAGTCCGCGCATTACCGCCTGTTTGAAACCCGTTGGCTGAATGATCTGATCGGCCGGTTCTGCGGCGTAACGGGCGGCATTTCGATGTGTACCTATCGCATTACGCACCGGCTGCATCACAACCATTTGTATGGGCCGGAAGATCCAGACACCGCGATTCACGGCGGCTATCCGCGCGGCAAAGCGTATCTGTGGAAAAAACTCGCGCAAGATCTGGTGGGCTGGAATGCCTGGAAGACTTTTGCCTACTTCTTCGGCGCGCCAGCGCTGAACACGGCGACCAATCAGAGTATTCGTCCGTTGGATGACACCTCGCCGACGCTTCGGCGCGCCGCGCAGATTGATCGCTGGCTGGTGGTGGCATTTCACATCGCTGCACCGGTGGTTGCGTGGCTGCTGTTCGATGGCTACGGCCTGCTGATGTATCTGCTGCTCTGGGTTGTACCGCTTGTCACCGTGCTGCAGCCGGTTCTGCGCTTGCGTGCGATTGCCGAGCACGGCGCGGTGACTGATCTTTCCTCGCCACTCACGGCAGCGCGCACCAATCAGCTGACCGGTCCGTTCGGGCTGCTCGTGCGTGCGGTATTTTTTCCGCACCATGTGAACTACCATTTGGAGCATCATTTATATCCGGCAGTGCCGCACTACAACTTGCCCAAAGTGCATGACATGCTTGAAGCGCGCGGGTTTTTAGCTGCAGCAGAAGTCAAACCCTTCAGTGCCACAATGGCGCAGATATTCGCGCCGCGCAGATCCAAAGAGCAGCGCTTGACCACAGCATCGGAGACATCATGAACGCACCGGAAAAAGTCGCACCCATGCAAATGGGGCCGTTCAAGCTGAGCTTTTCGCCGCCTGTTTTTGCTACGCCGCAAGATGAGCGCCTGCATCGCAAGCAGCGGCTCGCGGCGGCATTCAGGCTCTTTTCAAAGTTTGGTTTTGATGAAGGCGTGGCCGGTCACATCACGGTGCGCGATCCGGTTGAACGGGACACGTTTTGGGTCAACCCCTTCGGCATTCACTTTAGTCAGATCCGCGTGAGCAATCTGATTCGCGTGGATCACACGGGTGAAACTATTGAAGGTGATTTTCCTGTGAATACTGCCGCGTATTCGATTCACTCGCGCGTGCATATGGCGCGGCCTGATGTTGAGGCGGCAGCGCACTCGCATTCGCTGTACGGCAAGGCATTTTCGTCGCTAGGAAAAACCCTTGACCCGATCACGCAGGATGCTTGTGCGTTTTATACCGACCATGCGATCTATACCGACTTTGGTGGCGTTGCGGTAGAGCTTGACGAAGGCGCGCGCATTGCGGCCGCGCTAGGCAACAAGAAAGCTGCGATCTTGCAAAATCATGGACTGATTACGGTGGGTCAAACAGTGGACGCTGCGGCATGGTGGTTCATCACCATGGAGCGTAGCTGCCAAGCCGAGTTGCTCGCGCTGGCTGCGAGCGGCGGCAAGCAGCTGCATTTGATCAAACCCGAAGCCGCGCAGCAGAGCTTTAATCTGATCGGCAGCCCGCTTGCGGGTTGGTTTAACTTTCAGCCGCTGTATGCGCGCATCACAAAAGAACAGCCCGACCTGCTCACTTGACGACGATTACCTGGACCTGGGCGCGGCTGGACGATCTATCGCCGCGCGATGTATACGACCTGCTCGCGCTGCGCAACGAAGTATTTGGCCTGGAGCAAAACTGCGTGTATCAAGACGCGGATGGTATTGACATCGCCGCATGGCATTTGCTGGGCCGCGATGCAAGCGGTACCTTGGCTGCGTATTCGCGCGTTGTAGACGCGGGCGCTAAGTTTGCTGAAGTTTCGATTGGCCGCGTGGTCACCAAGGCAACGCATCGCGGTACCGGCCTTGGCAAAATCTTGATGCGCGAGGGCATGCAGCGCTGCGCACACGCGCTGGGCCATCAAGCCATCCGCATCAGCGCGCAGGCGCATCTTGAAGCGTTCTACAACACATTTGGGTTTATTCGTACCTCAGAAAACTATCTTGAAGACGGCATTCCGCACGTGGAGATGCTGTACCAACCGGCAGTCAATTCATAAGGATCATCATGCAGTCATTCCACAATAAAACAGCCGTCATCACCGGCGGCGCTTCCGGATTTGGGCTTGAGTTTGCGCGGCTGGGTGCAAGCCTGGGTATGCAACTCGTGCTTGCCGATGTGCAGCAAGACGCGCTGGACGCTGCGCGCGCTGAACTGGAAGGCAAGGGTGCCAAAGTGCTGGCCATGCGCTGCGATGTGTCCAAGGACGAGCAGGTGCAGGCGCTGGCCGATGCGTGCATGGCCAAGTTTGGCGCGCCGCATTTGGTGTTTAACAACGCGGGCGTGGGCTCGGGCGGACTTGTGTGGGAAAACACGCTCAAAGATTGGGAGTGGGTGATTGGCGTGAACTTGATGGGTGTTGCGCATGGCGTGCGCATCTTCACACCGCTCATGCTTGCGGCGGCAGACAAAGACTCAAGCTATGAAGGCCACATGATCAACACTGCGTCCATGGCCGGTCTGCTTAATGCGCCTAACATGGGCGTGTACAACGTGAGCAAACATGCGGTCGTATCGATGACGGAAAGTCTGTATCAAGATTTGGCGCTAGTGAGCACGCAGGTGAGCTGCTCGGTGCTGTGCCCCTTCTTTGTACCGACCGGCATCAGCCAGTCGCACCGCAACCGGCCGCAAGACATGCGCAATGAAGCTAAGCCTTCGCGCTCACAACTGATCTCGCAGGCGATGAGTGAAAAAGCCGTGGGCAGCGGCAAAGTCAGCGCGGCCGATGTGGCCAAGATGGTGTTTGACGGCATCGCCAAGCGGCAGTTTTACTTGTACTCGCACCCCAAGGCGCTTGCGAGTGTGCAGACGCGGTTGGAAGACATCATGCTCTCGCGCAACCCGACTGATCCATTCAAAGATAAACCTGAAATTGGTGCGCAGTTGCGCGCGGCGTTGAAGGCATAGACGCTTTATTCATGCGCATTTTGGAGCAAAAATGGCCCAAAAGGCGCATGGATATTGCGTACATGCTGTGAGAAAAAGCTAAATCATGACGCACATTCAAGACGGTCAGTACGCACAGCTCGAAGGCGGTATACGCCTGCACTATGCCAGCAGCGGGGCGAAGGGTGCGCCGCTGCTGCTCTTTGTGCATGGCTTTCCTGAATTCTGGTGGGAGTGGCATGCACAGCTAGCGCACTTTGGGCAAACGCATTTTGCGGTGGCACCAGATCTGCGCGGCTTTAATCTGTCCAGCAAACCCGCGGGCGCTGCGCACTACAAACCCAAGCTCATCATGCAAGATTTGGTGCAACTGATTGAGCACCTGGGCTACCGCAAAGCGATTGTCGTAGCGCATGACTGGGGCGGCGCGATTTGCTGGAACCTGGCGATCAAAGCGCCGCAGTGGGTAGAAAAACTTATCATCATCAACTCGCCGCATCCCTACATTTTCATGCGCGAGCTGGCCAGTAATCCTGCGCAGCAAAAGAGCAGTGAGTACATGAACTGGCTGCGCACGCCGGGTTCGGAATCTGCACTGGCCAAAAGCGATTTCAAGCTGTTGGAAGGTTTTTTCAACGGTATGGGCCAACCGGAGGCACCTTGGTTTGATGCAGCCACGCGCGCCAGGTATCACGCCGCCTGGAAAACGCCGGGCGACGATGGCACACACAGCTTGTCTGGCGGCGTGAACTATTACCGCGCATCGCCATTGCATCCACCCACCGCCAGCGATCCCGGGCCAGCCGCGCTCGCGCTTGAGCCGGAGGATTGGACGGTGCGCGTACCCACCAAAGTCATTTGGGGCGAAGCGGATTTTGCGCTGCCGACCAACTTGCTGAACGGCATTGAGCAAGTGGTACCGCAGCTTGATCTAACGCGTATTGCCGGCGGCACGCATTGGGTGGTGCACGAGCAGCCGGAGAGAATCAACGCGCTGATTGAAGAGTATCTGCGCAAGAAGCATTAAGACTCCACGCAGTATTCACGCGGCATTTGAGGCAAAATGCCTTGAAAACACCCACCGAATAAGCAACGTATCTTTCCACCACTATGGCAAAAACCGACTTCGCGTTCTTCAACCCCATCCGTGTGCGTTGGGCAGAGGTGGATCTGCAAAAGGTGGTCTTCAACGGCAACTACCTTTTGTATTTCGATGTGAGCTTTACCGAATATTGGCGCGCCACCGGCCTGCCTGATGCAATGGCGCAGAACCGCGAAGGCAAGGAGCTGTTTGCGCGCAAGGCCACGGTGGAGTATTTGGCCGGTGCGGAGTTTGACGATCTGCTGCAAGTTGGCGTGCGCTGCGCGCGGCTGGGCAACTCGTCCATGACTTTTGTGATTGAGATTTACCGCGGCGATGAGCACATCACCAGTGGCGAGCTGCTGTACGTGTACGCAGACGCGCATGCGCGCAAAAGCCTGCCGCTGCCCGCGGCGTGGCGTGAGCGGCTGGTGGCCTTT
>JBOFGW010000380.1:0-3894 GCA_051649325.1 Burkholderiaceae bacterium
CTGTGCAAAGGCAATGTCATGGCCAGCAATCCGCAGCTGTGCATGACCATGAGCCAGTGGCAGGCCGAATTTGCCAAGTGGATTGACAGCGGCAGCCCTGAAGCGCTCCTGGCCGCCAGCATCTACTTTGACTTTCGCGCACTCGCAGGCAATGAAGATTTGGCAGACGATTTGCGCGGGTTTGTGCATCCCAAAGTCCGCGGCGTGCCGCGTTTTTTCAATCAACTGGTGGGCAATGCTTTGCGTAACGAGCCGCCGGTCGATACTTTTTTAAGCGTGCTGGACAACATCCTGCCCGGCGGTGATGACCATACGGTAGACCTTAAGCTGCAGGGCACGGTGCCGCTGGTGGATGGTGCGCGCATTCTGGCCTATGCACACGGCATTACAGACACCAACACCGCGCAGCGCTTGGCGCAGCTGAACGAGCACGGCTTTGTGCAAGAAGAATTGGATTCATGGATTGAAGCCTTTCACTTCTTGCAGCTGATGCGCTTGCGCGCGCAAATCGAGCGGCTGCCGGGGGACGCGGGCAATCCCAACCGGGTTGATCCGCAAAAATTGTCTACGCTTGACCGCCGCATTCTCAAAGAAGCGTTTCGTCAATCGCGCAAGATGCAGCAGCGTTTGGCACTGGATTATCCGCAGCGCGCATGAGCTGGTTGAAAAACCTCTTTGGCGCAAACAGCCCGGCTCACCAGCGCTGGGTGGTGCTCGACGTTGAAACCACCGGGATGGACAGCGCCAGCGACAGTTTGCTCTCTGTCGGCGCGGTCGCAGTCATTGATGGCCGCATCAAACCGGCAGACAGTTTGGAAATATTTGTGCGGCCCAAAATCATCGGCTCGCGTGAAAATATCCTCATTCACGGCATTGGCGAGGGCGCACAGGCCAAGGCACAAGATCCACGTGAGGCTTGCATTCAATTTTTGGATTTTGTTGGCCAATCGCCCTTGCTCGCTTTTCACGCCGCGTTTGACCGCGCATTCTTAAGCCGCGCAATCAAAACCTATGTCAACGCGCCGTTTTCTAATCCGTGGATGGATGTTGCGCACCTGGCCGCGGCGGTCTACCCGCAATGCAAAGTCAAAAGCCTGGACGAATGGCTCACCTTTGCCGGCATTACCGCGCAAGGCCGCCACACTGCAGCGGGTGACGCGCTCACCACCGCGCTACTGCTGCAACGTGTGGTGCGCGCGAGCGGAAAAACAGATTTTGAAGCGCTGGCAAAACTGGCGCAGCAAGCCCGCTGGCTCGGTTAAAACGCTCAAAATCAAAGTAGAGTACGCAATATTCATGCGCCTGTTGAGCCATTTTTGCCTGAAAAGGCGCATGGATATTGCGTACTCTAAAATACTTTTTGATACCTTGAGCTAATTCAGCGGCGCCCAGCGCACCTCAGCTGGCGGCTTGGCAAACATGCCCGCAGGCGTAGGGCCAAACTGCGCGCGGTGCGCCGCGGTCACCTCGTTTTGCACCTTGTCCAGCGCTGCTTTGGACGGAAAGTATTCGTAAAACACAAACTGGCCCGGCTGCTCAGGCCGGCTGTGCAAGCGGTACACCACGCCCGGCACGGCTTGCTGCGCCATCTGCGCGTAGGTCAGTGCACGTTGTTTGAACTGCTCTTCGCGCCCAGGGCTGATCTCAAACTGCACGATCAACACAATCGGCCCATCAGCCGCAGCAGGCGAAGGGCTTTGCGCATGCGCCATCGGCAGCAGCGCGGTGAGTACGCATAAAAAAGCAGAGACGATGAATTTCACCTAGCGCTCCCAATCACAATGCGCGCCGTTTGCACGCTGCGCTAATTTGAACGCATTGCGCGGCGATAGTTGCGCCACGGTCGGGTAATTCAGGAGTTACGTCTCTATTGGCAGTGTTTGGTGGATACGCAATATCTATGCGCCTTTCCAAGCAAAAATGGCTCAAAAAGCGCATGGATATTGCGTAAAATGCTTAGCAATATACAAAATAGCTTTGACAACGCGGCTTTAAGTTTCGTACGCCGTCAGCACCACATCCCCCGCCTGCAGCCGCAGCGGAATCAGCGCTTGGTACGCTGCAGAAGCATGCCAACTGCTGGCGGCGGCAAGATTGGGAAAGCGAATCACCACCACATTTGAATGCGGGTTCTCACCGGCAAACGCAGCGGCCTGCGTGCCGCGAAATACGAGTTCGCCACCAAAAGGCGTGAGCGTGGCCGCAACCTGGCTGCGATAGCTCTCCCACAACTGCGCATCTCTCACGGTGATCTGACCAATGACGTAAGCGAGTGCCATGCGTTAAACCGCCTTGGATTGCGATGCCACGTACGCAAGCGCTTCACGCGCAAGCCGCAGCCACTGCAAGCTAGAAGAATCCCCTAGTGCAAACCACTCCTTCATCAAGCGGCCGTGCCCGGCGTCAAACTGCGTGCCATGGCCGGCAGCGACAAGCTCAAGCACGCGGGCGCGGTCTAGCTTGACCACAAATTCGCCTCTAGGCGTGAGCATGGCAAATATTTTGCCGTGGATGTGCAGCGCATTCGAGCCAAACCCCTTCTTACCGGAGCCGGGCGTGACACCGGGCTCCTTCAGCAAACTTGCTGCAAGGCGTTTGTACTTTGCTTCCAAGGTGCTGTCTGCGGGCATGGCAAACCTCAACGCGGGCAGGGATATTCAGTCTACAAAAAACCAATTCGCAGAAGAAAAATCTTGCATGCACCGACTCGCTCATCGCTCGGATAGGGGAGCAGCCTGCTGCGCACTCTCATATAGAATCCGCTAACAATAAAGGAGTCAGTTGTGCGTTTGATTGTGTATTTGCATTTGTTATCTGCAGCCTTACTATTTTTTGCAACAACGACCTCTGCCTCCGCCGCTTTGCCCCTGCCTGAAGACGCACTTGAGCGGCGCTGCTGGCTGTCTTACACGGCCAACCGGGCCAAGGAAGATTTGCGCGATACGCGTGCTGTCAACTTCTCTACCTTGCGCACAGGTTTTGAAGTCTACAGTCCGTTCCAGGTCGATTTTTCGGTGCGCGGCATGGGCGTGGCGCCGGCCGGCGTGGTCGCAGAAGGCACGGGCCATCATCACTTGCTGATCAATACGCCGCTGCCGCTTGATGTGGCCGAAAAAATCCCCTTCAGCGACAACCACAGACATTTTGGCAAAGGCCAAACTGGCGGCGTGATTGGCCTGCCACCCGGCACCTACAAGCTGCGGCTGCTGTTTGCAGACCATGATCATCGCCCGCACTACGTGTTCAGTGAAGAAATCACGGTGACGGTGAGAGGCACGCGCGCATCCATGCCCGATCTGCGCATTGACCCCAACCGCTTCGAGCAAACCTGCGCGCGCTGGTACCAAAACGCGGTCACCGCGCCACCGGCGCCCGGCAACGCGGTGTATGTCAAAAATGTGCGCGATGATGAGCCGGTGCAAAGCCCATTCACACTCAAGTTTGGCGTGGAAGGTTTTGGCGTGTGCACAAGCAAAGCCAGCGCACCTAACACCGGCATCTTTTCCATCGACGTGATGCGCGCCGGCGCACTAGTGAAACGCGTTGATCTGAAAAACGGCGAAACGCAGTTTGGCTTTGATCTACCCGTTGGCAACTACACCATCCGCTTACGATTCTTAGACCGCACCGGGAGAGAGCTGCTGCCCACGTTTGAGCAGCGGCTACGGGTTGTGTGATTGCGCCTTGATGGCGTCCAAGTAGGGCAGTGGTTGGGCGAGGTGCGGTTTAACCGCGTTGTGCTCTAGAGCGCCGTCATTCCGAGCCAATCCAACGCTGTCATTCCGAGCGAAGCGAGGAATCTCTGCATGCGTGGCACGAGATTCCTCGCTTCGCTCGGAATGACAGCATTCTCAATTCACACTACGCAATATCCATGCGTCTTTCCAGCCAAAA
>JBOFGW010000381.1:0-2507 GCA_051649325.1 Burkholderiaceae bacterium
GCCCTTGCCATGGCCGTGATGGAGCTACAGCTCGGCGAAAGCGATATGGCGATTACCGGTGGCGTGGATACGCTCAACGACATCTTCATGTACATGTGTTTTTCTAAGACACCGGCGCTCTCCCCTAGCGGCGATTGCCGCCCGTTTAGCGATCAAGCCGACGGAACCATGCTGGGCGAAGGCTTGGGCATGATTGCTTTGAAGCGGTTGAGCGATGCCGAGCGTGATGGCGATCGAATTTATGCGGTGCTAAAAGGCGTCGGAACTTCATCCGATGGACGCTCGAAATCGGTCTACGCGCCGGTTTCTGAAGGTCAATCTCAGGCGCTCAAACGCGCCTATGAGCACGCGGGCTATGCGCCGGAAACCGTCGAACTGATGGAAGCGCACGGCACCGGCACCAAAGCCGGTGATGCTGCCGAGTTCGAAGGTTTGCGGCAGAGTTTTAGCACAGCGGATAAAGCCTTTAAGCCTTGGTGCGCCTTGGGTTCGGTGAAGAGCCAAATCGGCCATACCAAGTCCGCGGCGGGTGCGGCGGGCTTGTTTAAGATCATTATGGCGTTGCATCACAAAGTGTTGCCACCCACTATTAAAATCACTCAACCGAATCCAAAGTTAGCTTTAGAACAAAGCCCGTTTTATCTCAACACCCAAGCCCGCCCTTGGATTCGCGGCTCCGCCATCAATGGCCTGGATCATCCGCGCCGCGCATCGGTCAGCTCTTTTGGTTTTGGCGGTACCAATTTCCATCTGACCTTAGAGGAATACGCCGGTAAAAACGCCGCCGAACGCCTCAACACGCAAAGCCACGAATTGATTGCGCTGAGCGCTGCGAGCGCTGCCGATCTGTTGGAAAGAATGCAAAATCTGCGCGCGCAAAGCGGCAGCGATTTGCATCAGCTTGCGAAAGAAACTCGCGCAAATTTTCAAAGCAATGACTCGGTTCGTTTGTGTGTGATCGCCACTCGCTTGGATGAGTTAGTTAACTTACTTGATCAAGCGAAGGCGCAAATTCAAAAAGATCCATCGCGCCCCTACTCGGCGGCCAACCTTCATTACGGCGTCAGCCAGGCGCCCGGAAAACTGGCTTTTTTGTATCCAGGTCAAGGCAGTCAATACCTCCATATGGGCGCCGATCTCGCGCTCAATTTCGATAGCTCGCGCGCGGTTCACGACGCGATTTCCAATCTGAAATTAGGCGAGCATGCACTTTCAGAATTGATGTATCCGCGTGCTCGTTTTGCTAAAGCCGAAAGCGATACCGATAGCGCCTTACTGACCCAAACCGAATGGGCACAGCCCGCCTTGGCTGCGTGTTCCTTAGCCAACTTGGCGGCGCTTCAATCCTTAGCCGTAAAAGCCGATGCCCATGCTGGGCACAGTTTTGGCGAACTCAGTGCCTTAGCCGGCGCTGGTGTGATCAATGCTCAGCAGTGCGCAAAATTGGCGCGTGCGCGTGGCACTGCCATGCGTGATGCCGCACAAACCGCAAGTCAAGTTGGGGCGATGAGCGCGGTGAGTTGCGACTTGGCGGCTCTGCGTACCGCAGTTAGTCAGGTTCCTGACATTGGTATCGCCAATTACAATGCGCCGAATCAAATTGTTCTATCGGGCCCGCAGTCGGCGATCGAGCAAGCCGAATCCTTGTTGGCGCGAGCTAAAATCGCCTTCAAACGCCTACCCGTCGCCAGTGCTTTCCATTCGCCCATGGTCGCCGCTGCCAGTAGTGAATTTGCGCAAGCCCTGAGTGCGGTGAATTTTGCTGCGCCCTCCTCCGGTTTTTACAGCAACACCAGCGTCAAGATTGAAAGCAACCCCAGCGCTTTAAAAACTCTGCTCGCCGCGCAAATCCAAAAGCCAGTCCGCTTTGTGGAAATGATCCAAGCCATGCACCAAGACGGCGTGCGTTGCTTCGTCGAAGTCGGCAGCGGCAGCGTGCTGTCGGGATTGGTTGGGCAAATTCTCAGTGGTTCCGATCACAGCGCTATTGCCTGTGACAAGAAAGGCCAATCGGGCTTAGCCACATTCCTAAACGCCGTAGCAAAAATCGCAGCACTTGGCTATGCGATTGATCTGCGCCAACTCTTTGCCAATCATCGTTTTGATCTGCCGCAAATCAAACCCGGCAAAATGCCGATCCAGATTTCCGGCGCCAACTACGGCAAACCTTATCCACCCGAAGATGTAAGCAAACTGCCAAAACCCAATCCGGAGCGCGCTCCGATTCCGATTCAACAGCTGAGCGCTCGCGCCGCTTCACCTTCTTTTGCTCCTGTAGCCCCTATGTCCGCATCCAGTTCAAACTTACCTCAAGCTACCGCGTCGGTGGCTTCCACCGCGCCCGCGCCGTCTGCTGAATTGCTCAAAGCGTTTTTGGAAACGCAGGCGCAAACTGCGGCGGCTCACGCCGCGTTCCAGCAAGCGCTGGCAGATAGTCACAATGCCTATCTCCGTGTGGCCGAAACCGCGCTCAATGGCATGAATGCACTCTTGGGCGTCAACCCTGC
>JBOFGW010000382.1:0-15541 GCA_051649325.1 Burkholderiaceae bacterium
TGATAGCAAGATGCGCAGTATTTATGCGCTTTTCCAAGCAAAAATGCCTCAAAACCCGCATAAATACTGCGCTATCTACTTCAAATCAATCCGCAACCAGGTTGTTTTTAACTCCGTGTACTTCTCCATCGCATGCAGCGATTTATCCCGCCCGTTGCCGCTTTGTTTGTAGCCACCAAACGGCACGGTAATGTCGTCTTCGTCGTACTGGTTCACATGCACGGTGCCTGCGCGCAAGGCTCTAGCGACGCGGTGCGCGCGGTTGATATTGCTGCTCCACACGGCGGCTTGTAAACCGTAGCTACTGTCGTTCGCCATTGCAACCGCTTCCTCTTCGGTCTTGAAGCGGATCACGGACAGCACTGGGCCAAAAATTTCTTCACGCGCGATTTTCATGCTGTTGCTCACGCCGTCGAAAATCGTAGGGTTGACGTAGTAGCCGCCGGTGTCTGCGCGCGCCTGCGTGCCGCCCACGATGCACTTTGCGCCGTCTTTGTGGCCGGCGTCGATATAGCCCAGCACGGTTTTGAGCTGACCGTCATCCACCAGCGCGCCCATCTCAGTGGCGTTGTTCAGCGGGTCGCCGGGCATGTAGCTGGGCGCGTGCTTGGCCACTTTCTCTACAAACGCGTCGGCAATTGAATCCTGCGCAAACAAGCGGCTGGGCGCGTTGCAGCTTTCGCCTTGGTTGAACCAGATGCTGCCGGCAGACGTAGCGGCGGCACGATCCAGATCGTCAAAGTCGGCAAAGATAATGTTGGCGGATTTACCGCCCAACTCGTTGTACACGCGCTTCAAATTACTCTGGCCCGCGTACTCCAGCATTTTGCGGCCCACGCGCGTGGAGCCGGTAAAGCCGATGGCATCCACGTCCATATGCAGCGCGAGCGCTTCGCCGGCCTCGTGGCCGTAGCCGGGCACGACGTTGAACACGCCCTCAGGAATGCCGGCTTCAAGCGCAAGCTCCGCTAGCCGCAATGCGGTGAGCGGCGATTTTTCAGAAGGCTTGAGCACCACGCTATTGCCCGTGGCCAGCGCGGGCCCCAGCTTCCACGCGGCCATGATCATCGGGTAGTTCCACGGCACGATCACGCCGATTACGCCCATCGGCTCGCGCTGAATCAGTGCCAGCGCGTTTGGCCCAGTCGGCGCAATTTCGTCATACACCTTGTCAATGGCTTCTGCGTACCAGGTGATGGTGCGGGCTGTGGCGGGCACGTCCACGGCCAAGCTGTATTTGATGGGCTTGCCCATATCCAACGTCTCGAGCAGAGCAAGTTCATCTTTGGCTGCCAGAATTTTGTCCGCAAACTTTTGCAGGATGCGTTTGCGCACCGCAGGCGCTTTGTGGCTCCAGCGGCCATCATTAAACGCTGCGCGCGCTGCTTTCACTGCTGCATCAACGTCTGCGGATTGCCCGCGCACCGCCTGCGTGAGCGTGCGGCCGTCAATCGGTGAAATCACGCCAAAGGTTTGACCGCCAATGGCGTCCACGCGTTTGCCGGCAATCACTGCGCGGCCATCAAATTTGAGCGCTGCGGCGCGCTCGTGCCAGGTTGCTACAGGGGTATTCATACTGCACCTTCTTTCAAAGCCATGATGGCGTAGTGCTTGCGCACGCGGCCGATATTCTCCCAAACACCGGTAAAGCCACCGGGCACCACAAACGCATCGCCGGCGGCAAATTCGCTCACACTGCCGTCTTGCGCGGTGAGTTTGACGCGGCCTTCCAGCAGCACACAAAACTCTTCTTCGTGCGGCGCGTAGATCACACGCCAACTGCCAGTTTCACCTTGCCAAACACCGCAATTGAACTGGCCGGTTGTGTCAGCATAATGATTCCAGGCGGTTTGGCCAGGGCTGCCGGACACAACACGCTCCGGCACGGGAGAAAAGTGCTCCGGCTCCACGCGGGAGCCGGCAAAGCTGATCGGTTTCATGCTACTAGGCCGCCCGGCAGATCATATTTGGCGGGCGGCGCTCTCTCCGCTTAGAAACTGACGACGGTGGACAGGCCAAACAAGGTATTACCCTTGTTGTAGCTGCCATCCTTCGCGTCCAAGAACACGGCGCGATTGGCGCGATCAAAGCGCAGCTCACCTTTGAATGTCACGTTCTGATTGAACAGATAGCTCATGCCTAAAGACAGTGCCGAACGGTTCGCGCCAATGTCAGCATCGGCAAGTTCCCATGCTCCGGTGTCTGCATTGAAAGCGTAGCCGGGGCCGATGCCGTTGCGGCCGTCAGACACGGTGTAGCCCAACAGCCCGCCGCCGTTCTTTTTGTTGTTGATGAAGTCAAAGCGGGCAATGCCCTCAAAGCGCGGGGTGAACTTGTATGCGCCCAGCACCGACGCACCCCACCATTTGGCATCGCGTAAGAACGTTTCACCGGTGTCCAGGTTCACGCCGGGCGTGACCGATGCTTTTTTCTGCTGGCCGTAGCTCAACTGGCCTTGCACTGTTACGTCACCGCGGATGAAGTAGGCGTCAAACTCAAACAGGTCCAGGCGCGAATCGCGGAAACCGGTGCAGTCTGCGTCTACGCAGTCATTAAAGTTGGTGGCCTTGCCGTGCACGCCGGCAAAACCAAAGCCCTGAAACTCGCCGCGCGAATAGTCAACCCGGTAGGCCAGCACAGGCGTTTTATTGCCGGCGGATTTTTTAGAGGCGTTCATGTTGGCCAGCACGCCTTTGTAAATCCACTTGCCGCTCGTAACTTCCAGACCGGCACCGGTGTATGCAGTGGGCAGAGTGAAGTCAAACAATAGGTTGTGCGTGATGAGCTTGTTTTGCGTGGGTGGCAAAAACTCGTAGCCGCTCCAATCTGGAATTTGGCCAACGATCAAACGTGTTTGCAGATTCGTCAATGGAATCGAGGCGGTAGCCTCATGCACGATCGAGCCCGTGTTGAACACTGCGCCTACGCCGCGCTCAGGCGCCAGCGTTAGGCGAAATTTGGTGCCGTTTTCCATTTCTTTCTGGAAGTCCAGCATGGCCATACCAAAGTAGCTGGCGTCGTAGGAGTACGGATCTTTATTGAGCAATTGAAAGCCGGCCGTATTTTGCCGCTGGTTGTAAATAAACGCAGGGTCCACCATGCCGCTGATTTTCAGCCCTTTAAACCCCTGCGCTTCAAACTGATCTTCCAGCGCCTCTACTTTCACCGCGGTCTTGTTGAACTCGGCCGGATCGACGGTGCCTTGCTGTGGCTTGGCCTGGGTTGCCTGTTGCTGCGCCTTGATCTGCGCTTCCAGTTGCTCCACCTTGGCCTTGAGTGCTTGCAGTTCCTTGAGCATATCTGCGCTGGTCTGCGCGCCGGCCAGCAGCGGCGCGGTCAGGCCAATGGCCACCACCATGGTCTTGAGTTTGAACATCGCACTTCTCCTTATCGAGTGGGTCTGGTTTATCGGTTTTTTACTGCTTACGCAATATCCATGCGCTTTTTGAGCCACTTTCGCCCCAAAAGGCGCATGGAATCTGCGTCTATGCCTTTACTGTTTGCATTCCTTCCGCGTACGCCGCCGCTTGTTCTTTGGCCCGCCGCTTTTCTGCACGGGCCAGCAAAATGCTGCCGGCCACCACGCCAATGGCAATAATCAAAATCATCACCGAGGCCACCGCGTTGATGGTGGGAGACAAGCCCAGCTTGGCGCGCGAAAAAATCACGATGGGTAGTGTTGTAGAGCCCGGACCGCTGAGCATGGCCGAGAGCACTACATCGTCCAGCGAAATGGTGAACGTCAGCAGCCACGCGCTCACCAGTGCGGGCGCGATGACGGGCAGCGTGACCAGATAAAACACTTGGTGCGGTTTGGCCCCCAGGTCCATCGCCGCTTCTTCCAGCCGGCGGTCCATATCCAGCAGGCGCGATTGCACCACCACCGCGGCATAGGCCATGCCCAGCAGCGAGTGACCGATCCAGATGGTGAGCATGCCGCGCTCGGGAAAGCCTAGCGCGCGCTGTACCGATACCATCATCAGCAGCAGCGACAGGCCCACAATCACCTCAGGCATGACGAGCGGCGCATTGATCATGCCGGAAAACAATGTGCGGCCGCGAAAGCGCGTGTAACGCACCATGGCAAACGCCGCCAGCGTGCCCAGCGCCACCGACATACAGGCAGTGAAAAACGCGATCTTAAGTGACAGCCACAGGCCTTCCATGATCTCGCGATCGCGCACAATCTCGCCGTACCACTTGAACGTGAAGCCGCCCCACATCGAGGCCATCCTGCTGTCGTTGAAACTGAAAATCACCAGCGTAAAGATCGGGATGTACAAGAACAGGTAGACCGCGATCAGCCAACCGAGCGACAGTCGCTTACCTTTGAACAAGGTCATTTGGCTGCTCCCGACGCAGTTTCGGTCTGGTATTTGTTGAACCAGGCCAGTGGAACGATGATCAGCAGAATCATGATCACCGCCACGGCGGAGGCGCGCGGCCAGTCAAGGTTGCCGAAGAACTCGTCCCAGATCACGCGGCCAATCATGCGGTCATTCGGTGAGCCCAGCAGCTCAGGAATCACGTACTCGCCCACGCAGGGGATAAACACCAGCATGCTGCCCGCGATGATGCCGGCCTTAGACAGTGGCACGGTAATCAGCCAAAACGCTTTCCAAGACGTTGCGCCTAGATCCTGCGCGGCTTCAAGCAGCCGCAAATCCATTTTGACGAGGTTGGCGTACAGCGGCAGGATCATAAAGGGCAGATACGCATACACCATACCGATGATGAGCGAGAACTGCGTGTGCATCATGTGAATCGGCTCGTTGATGATGCCCAGCGAGATCAGCACGTCGTTGATGACGCCGTTGACATCCAGCAAACCCTTCCACGCATAGATGCGCAGCAAAAAGCTGGTCCAGAACGGCAGCATCACCAGCATGAGCAAGGCCGGCCGCCAATGCTGCGGCGCGCGTGCCATGAAATACGCAAACGGGTAGCCCAGGATCAGACAGATGACGGTCGTGATGCCGGCAAACTTGAGTGAATTCCAATACGGCTCGATGTACTCATTGAAAGGCGCGGTGTAGATGCTGATAAAGCTGGAAAGCTGCAGCCGGAACTGCAGCAACCCCTCTGAAAACGACACCATGTCTTTGATGCGGATGCCGTCGGTATCCGACAGGCTGATCTTGAGCATGATCAGGAACGGCACCGCAAAGAAAAAGATCAAAAACAGATACGGGATACCAATCACCGTCTTGCGGCCCACCGCGGTGGGGTGCAAGACGTTTCTGACTACATTGGCGATGGCTTTTTGCATAGTTGCGCTGCGTTACTGGATTAACACGACAACATCGCTGCCATCCCACCAGACATAGGCTTCATCGTCCCAAGTGAGTTGGTTCTCTTCGTGCCGCGCCGCGTTGGTGTGCACAACTTTGACGGTCATGCCGCTATCCAGCAGCACGTGGTACACGGTATAGCTGCCCATGTAAGAGCGGTTCTTGATTTTGCCCTTCGCAAAGTTATAGCCGTGCTCAGCAGCGTGCTCGCGCTGATCTGCAGTAGGCAAGTGCCGCTGTACACATATTTTCTCGGGCCGGATAGCGACTGTCACCGGCATGTGCTGCGTGCCCGTAATGCCGTGCGGCACATAGTGCTGGCACTCTTTGCCGCCGATGATGCAGTGATCAGGCTCGTCAGTATCCAGCGTGCCTTCAAACAGGTTTACGTTGCCGATAAAGTCGGCCACATACTTGCTGTTGGGCGTTTCGTATATTTCTGTAGGCGGCCCCACTTGCAGGAAACTACCGCTTTTCATCACCGCAATGCGGTCGGCCATGGTCATGGCTTCTTCTTGATCGTGCGTGACCATCACGCAAGTCACGCCCACTTGATCGATGATATTGACCAGCTCAATCTGCGTTTGCTCGCGCAGTTTTTTGTCCAGCGCGCCCAATGGCTCATCTAGGAGCAGTAGTTTGGGCTGTTTGGCCAAGCTGCGTGCGAGCGCCACGCGCTGCTGCTGTCCGCCAGAAAGCTGGTGCGGCTTGCGCTTCACAAACTGCTTGAGCTGCGTGAGTTCCAGCATCGCTTGCACGCGCGCTTCAATCTTGCTGGCTTCCATGCCGTCGCGCTTGAGGCCAAAGGCAATGTTTTCCCACACCGTCAGATGCGGAAACAGCGCGTAGCTCTGGAACATCATGTTGATCGGCCGCTCGTAGGGCGGCATGGCCGTGATGTCTTGGCCTTCGAGAAAGATTTTTCCCGACGTGGGGATTTCAAACCCGGCAAGCATGCGCAGCAACGTGCTTTTGCCGCAGCCCGATGCGCCCAGCAGCGCAAAGATCTTGCCCTTTTCAATCGAGATCGACACGCCGTCTACTGCGGCCACGTCGTCGTATTTTTTTGTGATTTTCTCGATGCGCAGAAAATCGTTGTTGTTCTGCAATTGCGCCCCCAGCGATTTCACGGCGGGAGCGCCACACGGCGCCCCGTTTATACCCAAACTGCGACTAGATGCCAGTCTTGAAGCTGGTGAAGATCCGCGTGATGGTACGGCGGATGTCGTTAGGCACTTGGTCCACGGCAACCAGTTTCTTCGCGTCAGCCTCTTTCAAGAACACCGTCGGGTTATTGGCGACCTCAGGCTTCACAAACTTCAGGCTTTCTTTGTTCGGATTGGCATAGAACACCTTGTTGGTGAGCGATGCATGCACTTCCGGCTTCAGGATGTAGTTGATGAATTTGTGGGCGTTCTCAACATTGGCTGCGTCAGCCGGAATCGCCATGGTGTCGAAGAACGGCACACCGCCAATCGACGGAATCAGCGCCTCGATCTTTACGCCGTTCTTGGCATCAATCGCCCGCTGGCGCGCGATGTTGATATCCCCAGACCACCCCAGCGCTACACAGATGGAGCCGCCGGCCATGTCATTGATATAGCCCGAGGACGAGAACAGCGTGACATACGGGCGGATTTTCTGCAGCAGCGCAGGCGCATCGCGATAATCGGCCGCGTTCCTCGAGTAGGCGTATTTGCCTTGATAATGCAGCACGGTCGGCACAATCTCAGAGGCAGAATCCAGGAAAGACACGCCGCAAGACTTCAAACGGCTGATGTACTTGGGGTCAAACACCAAATCGAAGGCGTTGGCCGGCATCGGCAGGTCACCGAGTGCAGCCTTCACCTTGTCCACATTGATGCCAACAGTGGTGTAACCCCACAGCCAGGGAATGATATGGTCATTGCCAGGATCGGTCTTGGCCAGTGCACCCATGATGGCGGGGTCAAGATTTTTGTAGTTGGGCAGCTTGGATTTATCCAGCTTTTGCAGCAAACCGCCGCTGATCTGGATGCCCGCCCAGTTGGAAGAAGGCACCACAATGTCGTAACCGGTTTTGCCCGCCACCAGTTTGGCATGCAGGATTTCATTGTTATCAAAGGTGTCGTAACGCACCTTGATGCCGGTTTCTTTTTCGAAATTTCGGATCGTGTCTTCGGCTATGTAGTCCGACCAGTTGTAGATATTCAGCACGCCTTGCGCGGCTGCTGTTCCCATCACGCCCACCGCGGCAAGTGCCGCAAAAAGTGCTTTGCCCAAACTAGCTCCAAGACTACGCGAGACTTGCATGCTGCTCTCCTTAGATAACGAATCGGTCATTCAAATTTGACTGCCTGCGACCCTGCAATTTTCACGCCTGGATTGGCGTTCAAGCCGCATGTTCGCAAAACATCGCCGATTTAACATCCATCTGGGCGAATGGTTTACCGCTTTTAGATCAGGTGTTTCCCTTGTAACTCGGTCAAAGTGTCGTCAAGGCTCTTGCGGATCCGCGCCAGGAGCTCATCGATTTCAGCGCGGGTAATTACTAGGGGCGGCGCAATGATCATGCGTTCGCCCACGGCGCGCATTACCACGCCATTCTTAAAGCAGTGCTCACGGCACAGGTAGCCCACGCCGACGTCTTCGGCAAAATGCTTGCGCGTTGCCTTATCTTTGTAGAGTACAAGGCCCGCGACCATGCCCAAACTGCGCGCGTCGCCCACCAGGGGGTGATCGTTCAACTTTGCAAATTGCTGCGCCAGGTAGGGCGAAAGATCGTCCCGCACCCGCTCCACAATCTTGTCTGCCAACATAGCTTTGATATTCGCAATCGCTACCGCGCAGGCCACCGGATGGCCGGAATACGTGTAGCCGTGGTTGAACTCGCCGCCTTTTTCCAGCAGCACCGTGGCCAGCCGCTCGCCCACCAGCACACCGCCCAGCGGGATGTAGCCCGAGGTAACGCCTTTGGCAAAGGTAATGATGTCCGGTTTAGTATTGATGTGCGGATGTTGGCAACCAAACCAGTAACCCAGCCGGCCAAAGCCGCAGATCACTTCATCCTGCGCCAACAGCACGCCGTACTTGTCGCAAATGCGCTGAATCTCTTTCCAATACGTGGCCGGCGGAATAATCACGCCGCCTGCGCCTTGCACTGGTTCGCCAATAAACGCGGCGACTTTGTCTGCGCCGATTTCGAGTATCTTTTCTTCCAGCCACAACGCTGCGCGAATACCAAAGGCCTCTTCGGTCTCGCCCGGCAGGCCATGCTGCAAAAAGTAGGGCTGGTCAATGTGCGTGATATTGGGCAAGGGCAAATCGCCTTGCGCATGCATGCCTTCCATGCCGCCGAGTGACGCGCCAGCCATGGTGCTGCCGTGATACGCGTTCTTGCGGCTGATGATCACTTTGCGTTGCGGCTGGCCGAGCAAATCCCAATAGCGGCGCACCATGCGCACGACGGTGTCATTACTTTCCGAGCCGGAGCTGGAAAAGAACACATGCTTCATGTGCGCCGGCGCCACGCTGGCAATCAAATCCGCCAGCTCCGCCGCGGGCACGGTGGTGGTTTTGAAGAAAGCGTTGTAGAACGGCAGTTCGGTCATCTGCTTGGTGGCGGCCTCGATCAACTCTTTGCGGCCGTAACCGAGGTTGACGCACCACAGGCCGCTCATACCGTCGATGATCTCGTGGCCCTCGCTGTCCCAGATGTGCACGCCCTGGCCGCGCACGATCACGCGCGTGCCGGTCTGGCCCAGCGCTTTGTTGTCGGAGAAAGGGTGCAGATGATGCGCAGCGTCCTTGGCGCGAATGCCTGCTGTATCGAATTTTGGAAGATCGTTCAGTTTCATCGCAATGCTTCCTATACGTGCAGCAGCAGGTGCTCGCGTTCCCACGGGCTGATCACCTGCATAAATTCGCTGTATTCGCTCATCTTCACGGCCTTGTAGATGCCGCAGAAGCGCTTACCCATCACTTGCTCAAGCCCCGGCGTGTCGTCCAGCCGGTGTACGGCTTCGTTCAGGCCATCGGGCAATTGGTTCTCGGCGTTGTAGGCGCTGCCGGTGGTTTCTGCTGCCGGTTCAATCTGCTGAATCAGGCCCAGGTAACCGCAGGCCAAACTCGCAGCCAGCGCCACATACGGATTAGCGTCTGCACCGATCACGCGGTTTTCCACCCGGCGGTTTTGCGGGCTGGATTCCGGCACGCGAATGCCCACGGTGCGGTTGTCATGGCCCCAGTGCACGTTGATTGGCGCAGCCGTGTGGCGCACCAAGCGGCGGTAGCTATTCACATAAGGCGCAAAAAACGCCATCGCTTGCGGCACATAAGTTTGCAGGCCGCCGATGTAGTTGTAGAACGCCTTGGATGGCGTGCCGTCTTCATTGGAGAAAATGTTCTTGCCGGTCTTCTTGTCCACCACGCTCTTATGCACATGCATGGCGCTGCCCGGCTCGCCGGCCATGGGTTTGGCCATGAAGGTGGCAAACATGTTGTGGCGCAGCGCGGCTTCACGCAGGGTGCGTTTGAAGAAGAACACTTTGTCCGCCAAGTCCAGCGGGTTGCCGTGCAAGAAGTTGATCTCCATCTGGCCGGCGCCGATTTCGTGAATCAGCGTGTCCACATCCAGATCCATCGCGTCGCAATAGTCATAGATGTCTTCAAACAGCGGATCAAACTCGTTCACCGCATCAATGCTGTAGTGCTGGCGGCTGGTTTCGCTGCGGCCGCTGCGGCCAATCGGGGGTGAAAGCGGCAGGTTCGAATCGGTGTTTTTCGCTACCAGATAAAACTCAAGCTCGGGCGCGACCACCGGCTCCCAGCCTTGCGCTTCATAGAGTTTGAGTACGTTCTTGAGCACTTGGCGTGGCGCATAGTCCACCGGCGTGCCGTCTTTGAAATAGCAGTCGTGCAGCACCTGCGCGGTGGGGTCCACCGCCCAAGGCACGAGGCGCACCGTGGCCGGGTCGGGAATCAAATTCATATCCCGATCAATGTCTGAAATCAGTTCATCAATGCCCCAGGTGTCGTCCGGCCAGTTGCCGGTCACGGTCAGGCCCACAATCGCCTCGGGCAGGCGCATGCCTCGCTCTTGCGTGAATTTGTTGCGCGGCAGAATTTTGCCGCGCGCCACGCCGGTCAGGTCAGGCACCAGGCATTCGATCTCTGTGATGCGCTTTTCATTGAGCCAGCCTTCCAGCTCAGTGAAGTTTTGCGGTTGTTGTGTGGTCATGGGGTTGTCTCTGACTTTCATGTTCGCGGTCCTTGTGCTGCGTTAATACGGGCAATGCTATCGGGGCATTGCGCGGCTTCATCCAGGGACGCGAACATCTCCTTGTTGAGTATTGGCGCGGTTCTGCGCATAGGTCACGCAGGCTTGGCCAAAGGCCTTGAACAGCGCTACAGAGACAGCATTTTGATCGGCCTGCCATTCGGGGTGCCACTGCACGGCCAGCAAAAATCCCGGCGCGGTTTTATGGCTATAGGCTTCTACCAGGCCGTCTGGCGCATGCGCTTCTGCACGCAGCACATCGGCCAGGCGCTTGATGCCTTGGCCATGCACAGAGTTCACCTCCCAATGCGATTGCCCCACGATGCGCGCCAGCAGGCCACCTTTCACAGCATCTACGCGATGTGCCGGCGCGTACTGGGTAGCAATCGGCGCGGTCTTGTCTTCACGGTGGTCTTGCATGCCGGGCACATCATGCACCGCTTGATGCAGCAAGCCGCCCATGGCGACATTGATCTCTTGAAAGCCGCGGCAAATCGCCAAAATCGGAATGCCGCGCGCAATCGCTGCGGGAATCAGCGGCAGCGTGGTCGCATCGCGCTCTATGTCTTTGAGCGAATCCGGGTCAGACAGCGCTTCACCGTAATGATGCGGCTCCACGTTGGAGGGTGAGCCGGTGAACAGCAGCCCGTCCACCCGGTCCAGCACATCGGCCAGCGGCAGCTTGGCACCAAAACTGGGCAGCAGCAGCGGCAGGCAGCCGGAGATACCCAGCACCGGGTCGGCGTACTTGCGGGTGATGGCAAAACTTAAGTGGCCGCCGATGTCTTTGACATCAGTGGTGACGGCAACCAGGGGGCGAGAGGCGTTTTTTAAATTCATGACAACTAGCTCCGGCCAGAGCGTCAAACCCTGACTTTAGCGCGTGAGTTGACGGATTGTGATCTTATATTGGTACTATAGCGAGCGCCACTAATTGGCTCCCCGATAGAACCACTTTTAGCCCATTTTTGCCCTGCTCGCGGCCTTGCTATGCGCTCTGATCAACTTTCTGAGTTAGTGCTTACTGATCTTTATCGCGAAGAAAGTAAAGCATCCGCCGCGCCGCTCAACCGCCGCCTGTACCTGATTTTGCGTGGTGCCATTTTGGCCAACCGCCTGCCGGTGGGCAGTCAATTGCCGTCAACCCGCACGCTGGCCAGTGAGCTGAATTTGTCCCGCAACACGGTGCTCTCGGCCATCAACCAGTTGCTCGCTGAAGGCTACCTGACGGCCCGCCAAGGCAGCGGCACCTTTGTGGCCGACATGCTGCCAGACAGCACGCCTGCTGGGTTCGCCGCCACTGCCGGCCTGCCACCCAAAAACCGCTTGAGCCCGCCGCCGCTTGACCCGCAGCGCCGCAATCTAAGCCGCCGCGGCAAAACGCTCACCCGCACATCCGGCGCGGCGGATTTTGAAGTGCTGCCGTTTGCAGAAAGCGGCACGCCGCTGGATTTGTCTGAATTCCCCGTCGCCATCTGGCAAAAACTGCAGGCCAAGCACTGGCGCTATCTGAACCGCAACCTGCTCGACTACGGCAACGACGGCGGCCTGAAAAGTCTCAAACGCTCGCTCGCCCAATACCTCACGCTCTCGCGCAGCGTACGCGTGGCGCCCGAGCAAATCATCATCACCGCCGGCACGCAGCAAGCCATCGACCTTGCTGCGCGCATGCTCACTGACCATGGCGACACCGCCTGGGTAGAAAACCCCTGCTACTGGGGCGCAAGCCGCGCGCTGGAAGCCGCCGGCCTCAAGCTGCACCCCATCGCGGTAGATGCAGACGGCATCGCCCCCACGGCAGAAGATTGGGCCACCACACCACGCCTGATCTACGTCACCCCCTCGCACCAATACCCGCTGGGCCGCGTCATGAGCCTGGCGCGCCGCCGCGCGTTGCTGGACTTTGCCGCCAGCCGCCGCTGCTGGATTTTTGAAGACGACTACGACAGCGAGTTCCGCTACTCCGGCCGGCCCTTCGCATCCCTGCAGGGGCTGGACGATCACGCGCAAGTCATCTACGCCGGCACGTTTTCAAAAGTCATGTACCCCGGCATGCGTCTTGGTTATTTGGTGCTGCCGCCGGACTTGGTCGATGCCTTCAACACCGGCCTATACGACCTCTACCGCCCCGGCCACCTGATTCTGCAAGCCGCGCTGGCCGACTTCATGGACGAAGGGCACTACAACACCCTCGTGCGGCGGCTCCGCGTCGCCTACCGCCAGAGGCGCGACGCGCTCACGCAAGTGATTGCGCAGCAGCTCGGCACCCGCGTGCGCATCACTGGCGAAGATTCCGGCCTGCACCTGTGCCTGCTGTTCGCAGACCAAAGCGTGGACGATGAACGCGTTGCAGAGGCCTGCGCGCAAACCGGTTTGTCTGTGCGGCCGCTCTCGCGCTACTACCTCGCGCCACCCGCCCAGCGCGGCCTGATCGTCGGCTACGCCTACGTGCCCAGCGAAAAAATCCAGCCTGCGGCGGTGAAGTTGGCGGGGGTGCTTGCGCGGTATTTGGAGGTTTCTAAAGCAGCTTAGCGCACTATTCATGCGGGTTTTGAGGCATAAATGGCTCAAAATGCTCATGGATATTGCGTAGATGTATTCAGAGTAGGGTGGGCACACTGCGTTTTGTCTATCCCGCGCTCGCAAAAGAATTTACGGGAGGTCGATATGGTGAGTCCGAAGTTTTGGGAGTACTACCTGCATATAGAGGCAGACCTAGAAAACTGTTCGCGCTACGTGGAATTCTCGAAGGATAACTTCGATACCTACTCAAATGAATTCGCGCGAATCATTGTCGTTGCGTGTGCGGAGATAGATACGATACTTAAGGAGCTATGTTCAAGTATTAGTCCCGGAAGTAGCGCAGACAACATAAACAAGTATTGGCCGATCATTACGATGCAGTGCCCAAAATTCACAGGCGTGGAAATTGAGATTGCAAGAAGCGGATTGCGATTCCAGCCGTGGCTAAGTTGGGCTGCGAAGAAGAGCCCAGATTGGTGGGGAAACGGTTACAACGACATAAAACATGATCGGACTAACAATTTTAAGAAAGCGAACCTACAAAACGCTCTGAATGCAGTGGGGGCGTTGTTCATCGCCGTTGTTCAATTTCATGAACATGCAAACAGTCAACCACTACGTGTGGATTTGAATCGTGGAACTCAGTTATTCACTCCAGCAAAACCTATTGGGGATGAAAGCGGCATTAATTGGTTTTACAGTGTTCAGTAGATGTTGTGGACTAGCAAACGCGCCAGGCAATATCCGCGCGTCCTCCCAGCCATTTCCACCCCAAAACCCGCATGAATACTGCGTAAACGACTATTCGTCCGTAGAAAACCTGCCATCGCCTCGCCCACCCGGCAATCCCTTGAGCAACACCAACCCCGTGCTATTCTTTTTACGAGGCGTGCTGCCCGCGCCTCCCTTCCTCCGCTGGGAAAGTACTTACGTGCAGGGCGGCTACTTGGTTGAGCCTTTGATTTGATCTATCGCATAAGGAGGGGTGCGAGCACGATCACTTATCGGAGGTCTCATGAAACTCTCTGCACCGATCTATATCCTCAAGCAGCAAGCGAAATCGCTCGCGGAGCAAGACGGCATCCGCCTGCATGCGGCGCTGGACAAGATTGCCACGCGTGAAGGCTTTAACGCATGGAGCCATTTGAGTTCAAGCTGGCAGCAACGCGACCCGACTGTGGTGGTCTACGACCAGTTCAGCGCGGGTGATTTGGTACTGATTGGGTCGCGCCCAGGGCAAGGCAAAACAATGCTGGGGCTGGGTTTGGCGATCGAGGCGATGTCCCGAGGAACGCGCGCCGCGTTCTTCACCTTGGAGTACGCAGAAAAAGACGTTGCGGCGCAATTTGCCAAGCTGGGCAAGAACATTGGCGAGTACAAGAATCTATTTCTTCTTGATACCTCAGAAACCATTTGCGCAAGTCAGATTGCAGCGCAGCTCGATGCAACCCCGCGGCACACGCTGGTCATCGTGGACTATTTACAGTTGCTCGATCAGCGGCGCAACAATCCACCGCTGGATGATCAAGTGCGGGAGCTAAAACAATTTGCGGTGGCCAAGCAGGCTACGGTTGTTCTGCTGTCTCAGATCAATAAAAATTTTGATCCGAATGAAAAACCGTGCCCTGATCTGAGCGACTTGCGCTTACCTAATCCCGTGGATGTCTCGCTGTTTGACAAAGCCTGCTTCCTTCACGATGGAAAGATGCAGCTCGTTTGTTGAGTTGGCTGGGGTGGGTGCGCTTTGCCGTGCTCACCCCAAACACACTACGCAATATCCATGGGCATCTTCGGGCATTTTTGCTCTAAAACCCGCATGGATATTGCGTAGAAGCATTCAAAACCCCTAAAAAATCCTCTGTCCATAACCTCCCAAGTAATCGCCGCCAGTTCCCCGCCGGGCTACAACGCAGTCACTTCCCTTGCCACCGTAGACCCGCCCATGCGCATCCTCATCGCTGTCACGTTGATTCTCGTCGGCATCATTCATCTGCTGCCGCTGGCTGGGCTTGCGGGGTCGGCGCGCTTATCCGCGCTGTACGGCATAGCGGTGACAGATCCAAATCTGGATTTGCTGCTGCGCCACCGCGCGGTGCTGTTTGGCCTGCTCGGCGCGTTCTGCATCGCGGCGGCGTTCATGCCGCAGTTGCAGGCTGCGGCGTTTGTGGCAGCGTTTGTGAGCGCGGGTTCTTTTCTGCTGCTGGCGTGGCAGATTGGCGGCGTGAATGCGCAGGTGTTCAAGGTGGTCATTGCAGATATTGTTGCTGTGGCGCTCTTGATCGTTGGCGCGGCGGCGTTGCTGTGGAGAAAGCGCGGAATTTGAGTGTTTTCGCAGCCTTCTACGCAATATCCATGGGCATTTCCAGCCATTTTTGCCCCAAAACCCTTATGGATATTGCGTGTTTCACTTTGCGTTTTGAACTGCTTTAGCGTTGGCAAATGCCTTCCATCCGCATCCACCGCCTGCAAA
>JBOFGW010000383.1:0-8992 GCA_051649325.1 Burkholderiaceae bacterium
CAAGTCGCCCTCGGAATAGGTCTTCACTTCTTGACTAGCAAACAATGCAACCGGTTTGGCGCTGACAGAGAAGGTCTGACAAAAGCCGCTACCCACGACGGTGATGAAGATGATGGTAGCCACGTCCAAACCCCCAGCGGCCAACGGCAGCGCTAGAGCGGGGATGAGCACGGTTGCGCGGGCCGTGCGCGAGGTAATCAGCAGGTGCGCCAGCACCGACACCACCGCGACAAAGATAGCAACTGCGTATGGATTGGACAGAAAGGCCACTGGGAGCGCCTGGGCTGCAGCGTCGGCAGCAAACCGCGCCGCGCCTGAACTGAGCAGTGCCTCACCCATGACCAGGGTTGCCGCCAGGAACAAAATCAGGTTCCACTCGACTGACTTCATTGCTTGTTTCATCGACACGCCGGTGATCGTGCTGGCGGTGGCCACCAGTGCGCCGGCGACGGCGATGAGGGACGCGTCTATACCATGCAGGCTACCTGCGGCCCATAGTGCGATGGTTGCGCCAGTAATCAGAAGAATATGGATCTGGTGGCGCGAGAGCTTATCGGTCTGCGGCGCTGGCAGCTCGGGCGCGACAGAACGTTCGTCTGTAGTCAAAAACAACCGCAAAATTAGCTCGGCTGCAATCAGGCACGAAACGGCGGCAAACGGTGTGCCGAGCAGCGCCCAATCAGTAAAGCTCATGTCCAGCGCGCTGCTGCGGCGCATGAACTCCACCGCGACAAGATGCGCGCCTGCGCCAAGCAGCGACGCGCAGGCAGATAGCAAGATAACGGTGGGAAACAGCAGCGCCAGCGCGCGCACGACGCGCGGACGATCAATCATTTCAGCCAGCGCCAGGAATACGGGTAGAAGCAGCGCGGCTCTGCCGGAGGTGGAAGGCACGACGAAGGCTGTCAGCGCGATGAAAACGGTCAATCGGTAGAACAGGCCGCGCACGCTTGAGGAGCCTGCCACCGCTTGGAGCGCAAAGCGCTGCGCCAAACCGCTTTGCCGCAGTACCGCGGCAAGAATAAATGCGCCAACGAGCAGCCAGATCAAATTGTCGCCAAGGCTGGCGTAAAAATCTTCCGCGGTGACGGCCTGCAGCCCCACGAGTGCAAGGCAGGCAGCGATGGCGACCGGCGTATCGGGCAGCCGCAGCACAGTCCATGCGATGGTTGCGCACCAAAATACGATCAGCGAGAACCGCGCTGCCTCTGGCATTGCCGGCAGTCCAAACCAGATCAGGGCGGGTACGCACGTAAGGAGTGCCGCAGCGCCAACTGACTTCACCAGCTTTGCGCGTTGTAACAGGTTCTGGTTTGAGCAATCGACTTGGGGTGTGGCGGTCAGTAGCACGTTGTTCTCCTTAAGCTGTCTCAAGGAGAACGTGCGCAACTCAAAGATATTCCAGCGCTAAGCAGAAACCCTAGTGGTGGCTGGCGATCTGAGGCTCAGGCAGGGCAAAGATGCTGAGTTTGTATCAATCCATGGCCGTACACCGGGTCCACGCCGGGGCTGCCTAAGTCTTTGGCCTTAGATGCGAGCTGTTTGCGCACTTGTTCAGCGCTACTCGCGCGGCCCGCGGCAATCGCCAGCGCAGCGGCCGCTGTGACATAAGGTGCCGCAAATGAGGTGCCGGTTTTTCGTGCACCTGCTGCGGAGTTTGGCACCGCAGTCCACACATCCACCCCTGGCGCTGCAAATGCAATATGCCCGCCCGTCACGGCGCGCCGATAAATCTGATTGTCCGCACGCACTGCGGTGGCGGCAATCACTCCAGGGTAAGCGGCCGGGTAACGCGGCCCGGCCGAAGGGCCGTCATTGCCCGCGGCTGCCACAAGCACGACACCGCGCTTGAGCGCTGCGCGCACGCTGCGCTCGACCAGCTCGTTCGCCGGGCCGGCAAAGCTCAAATTGATCACGGCAACCCGCTTTTCGAGGAGTGCATCCATCGCTGCAACAAAGTCATACACGTCCATGCGGTCATCTGCGATCAGTGCGCGGTGAAACCCGTCAACGGCGATCAGTTCAGCCTGCGGCAGCAGGCCCGGAGTTTTACTGCCGGGCGAGCCCACCAGCAGGGCGGCCACGCCCGTGCCGTGCGCCGCGCCGGACGCGCGCTTATCCTGGCGGTGCACGTCAATGACTTGCACTTTTTGGTTACGCAGCGATTCATGCGTTGCATCCACACGCGTGTCGATCAGACCGATCAACACCTTGCGCGAGCATTTCCCCGTCTGTTTTGGCCAGCCAATCGAGGTGAGTGCAATGCACTGCTCGCCGGCGCATGCTTGTCCGGGCCGGTATAAATGGTTCAAGTCTGCAGTCGAGCCTTTTTGCAAGTTCTCTACTTGCGTTGCCGCTGCGTCCGCAGACAGGCTGCGCGGAACCTGCAGGCGCAGAACCTCACCGCCCAGGCTCGCACTGCCGCGCTGGGCTTGCACAGAAAACCCCTGAGTTTTCAATTGCGCAACCTGCGCTGAAGAAAGCCCCATCGCCACAATTTCATTGCGAATATGGTTGCCGGCAAAGGGCATGGTGACGTTCTCGCCGCCGCCGTCTGCTGATGCTCCACCAGAGGCGCTGCCACCATCCCCGTCGTCGCCACCATCGTCGCCGCCATCACCGTCATCAGCGGCGGCGTTGTGCCATCCAATATCGATAAACGACAGGCCGCCGTGGTCCGGCTGCTTGAGTTCAAGCGGCGCGAGAAATACCACTACACCGAAGGCGTAGGTAGTAAAGGCGCTAATCTTGGCGAAACTAGGTTTCATGACACATGCTCCAAGGGCGTTAATGTAAATAGGAATACGAAGCAGCGTTGAAAAAATTCCGCAGCATTCATTGGAATAAGTGAGGTCGTCATGCGTATTCATGGTTGTGCAAGAGAACGAGGTTGCGATGCCCGCTGAGATCGCGTCAGACTTAGTAGCAATGCTTCCTCGCTTGCTGCGGTATGCAAAATGTGTGGCACGCGATCCTGATGTTGCACAGGATCTAGTTCAGGCAGGATGTGAGCGTGCACTTGCAACAGCAGAAGGGCCTGCAGAAGGGGTCGCTTTTGAAGGGTGGATGTTCCGCATATTGCGCAATTTATGGATTGATCGCCTGCGTAAACAGCAGAGCGAGGGTTTACACGTAGATGTCGATGAGCAGGACGACTTGGCGGTTGAAAGCGGTGACAACGCGGTGCAAGCCAAGATGACGCTAGAACGCGTCCGCTCTGCGATCGATGTGCTACCGGCGGAGCAGCGTGAAGTCATGCTGCTCGTGTGTGTGGAAGAGATGTCATACAAGGAAGCCGCGCAAGTGCTGGGCATCCCGGTGGGTACGGTGATGAGCCGCCTGGCGCGGGCGCGGACCAAAGTGATTGAGATGACGCAGGGCAAAACAGACTCTGCGGGAGAGATGAGCAAATGAAGTACGACGACGAAACGCTGATGGCCTACGCAGATGGCGCGCTAGACGCTGACCGCAGCGCCGAAATTCGCCGCGCCAGCGAACGCGATCCGGCAATCGCCCGCAGGATTGATGCATTCCGCCAGTCTGCAGCGACGATCAAACAGGCCTTTGATGCGGAGCTGGATGCACCGGTGCCACCCGCGTTGCTTGCCTCAGTGCAGGCCGCGATTGCGCGGGCGCAGCAAACGTCGCAGCCGGTCGCGGAGCAGCAGCGCCCCGCTGTCGTTTCTGTGGGCACTGTACAGAAGCGTTCTTTTTTCGGCTGGGTGGCCAATGAACCGCGTTACGCCATGGCAGCATCTGTCAGTGCGCTTGTGATTGGCGTGGCCGGTTATTTGGCGGGCATGACCACTTCGGATCAACGCCTGCAGACGGCAGCGTTATCGCCAGCGGGGCTGTCGATCGGCGCAACCAAGGATGAGCAGCGCGCATTGTCGGTGGCGCTGAGCGAAACCAGCAGCGGGCAACGCCGCGCGCTCGGCCGCGACGCCGCATCTGGCCAGGTGCAACTGGTGGCGACTTTTCGTGATCGAGCGGGCACGCTGTGCCGCGAGTTTGCAGTGCAGCGCACTGGGGAAAGCGCAACCCAAGGCGTAGCCTGCCGCAGCCAGGAGGATTGGTCGATCAAAGCGATTGCCGTGGTCCCAGTGGCTGCCGATGCGTACACGCCCGCATCTGGGCATGCCGCGGTGGATAGCTACCTGACACTGATTGAAGCAGGGCCGCCGCTATCGGCGCAGGATGAGCAGCAAGCGCTGGGGGCGTTGCGTAAGTAGTTGCCGTGCTCCAAGCGCTTGTGTAAGTCATCCATAATGCTCCTCGACATAGAGGAGTTCAACGGAGCAACGCATGCTGATTAAACGCGCCCCAATCAACGTTGAGGCCAAAGCTTCAGAAATCACGCCGCGCGCGGTGTGGCAAGACCGCCGCCGCATTATGCAGGCGATGGCGGGCCTGGCCGCAAGCGGCGCTGTGCCCGCGTGGGCGAACAACCCCGCCGCGCAAAAGCTGCAAACCGTCAAGACCGCGCTGCCTGCTGCGGTAACGATGGAGAAGCTCACACCGTATCAAGACGCAACCACCTACAACAACTTCTACGAGTTCGGCACCGACAAGGCCGACCCCGCCAAGAACGCACACACGCTCAAGCCGCGGCCGTGGACGGTGCAGGTCGAAGGCGCGGTCAAGAAGCCGCAGACCATCGACATTGAAGCGCTGCTCAAACTCGCGCCGCTAGAAGAGCGCATCTATCGCCTGCGCTGTGTAGAAGGCTGGAGCATGGTGATTCCGTGGGCGGGTTATTCGCTGTCAGCACTCATCAAGCAGGTGGAGCCCACCGGCAACGCCAAGTTTGTAGAGTTCATCACCCTCGCGGACAAAGCGCAGATGCCGGGGCTTTCCAATCCCGTGCTGGATTGGCCGTATGTCGAAGCGCTGCGAATGGATGAAGCCATGCAGCCGCTCACACTGCTCACGTTTGGCGCGTATGGCGAAGTGCTGCCCAATCAAATGGGTGCGCCTGTGCGCCTGGTGGTGCCGTGGAAATACGGCTTCAAAAGCGGCAAGAGCATCGTGAAGATCCGCTTTGTGGAGAAGCAGCCCAAAACGAGCTGGGAAAAATCTGCGCCGCAGGAATACGGCTTTTATTCGAACGTAAATCCAGATGTGCCGCATCCGCGCTGGAGCCAGGCGACCGAGCGGCGCATTGACGGCGGCAGCAGCATCAGCGCCCTGGTCGCTCCACGGCGCAAAACGCTGCTGTTCAATGGGTATAACGAAGTGGCGCCGCTGTATGCGGGGATGGATTTGAAGAAGTTTTATTGAACTTGAAGGATGTGTACGCAATATCCATGCGCCTTTTGAAGCAAAAATGGCTCAAAAGGCGCGTAGATATTGCGTACAGTGCCTTTAAATCCATCTAAATCATGCCTCTGAAGTCTCTTTCACCCCGCGCACTCTTTGGCATCAAAGCCGGGCTGTTTGCGCTGTGCCTGATTCCGTTCGCGCGGCTTGTGTATCTCACGTTCAACGACGGGCTGGGCGTCAACCCGACAGAATTCATTACCCGTTCCACCGGCTGGTGGACACTGTTTTTGCTGTGCATCACGCTGTGCGTCACGCCCGCACGCACGCTGCTGAATTTGCCTTGGCTGCTGCGCCTGCGCCGCATGCTCGGGCTGTTCACCTTCTTCTACGCGTGCCTGCACTTTCTCACGTATGTGTGGTTTGACCGGCAGTGGGATTTTTCAGATCTGGCGGCAGACATTATCAAGCGGCCCTTTATCACCGTCGGCTTCGCAGCATTTGTGCTGCTGATTCCGCTGGCCTTCACATCGTTCAACGCCGCCATCAAATGGATGACCGCGCGCCGCTGGCAACTGCTGCACCGCTTGATCTACGTGATCGCGCTACTGGGCGTGCTGCATTTTTGGTGGCACAAAGCGGGCAAGAACGATTTTGCAGAGCCGGGGCTGTTTGCCATTGCAGTTGCCGCGCTGCTAGGGTGGCGTGTGTGGCAGGCTGCGCGCACGCGGCGCGCAGTTGCTCCCGCGCAAGCCTCAGCCAGCCGATGATTCCAAGTTGCCGGTCGTGACTGTGACCGTCCGGTCCACCGTGCCATCCGCGCCCTGATCAATTTCAATCGTTGCGCTGCTGCTCGCGATCTTGAGCGTGAGTTTGTAGTTGGGCAGCGTGGTCACCCACGTGCCCTGCTGCGGCGTGCCGTCTGCGCTGAACGTGGCTGCGCCTTGGGTGGCGGTTGTCACGCTAAATGCGCCATTGGGCAGCGTGGCCGAGAGCGTTGCCGTGCCGTTGTAGCTCGTGGCCGTGACCACGTTGTTGTTCACCATGATCGCGCGCGTCATATCGACGCCGGACAAACTAAACGTGCTTTTGCGCGTGCCAAATGTGGTCTCAGCGCTGATGTTGCCAGCCGTAAAGCGGGTAGTCGTCGCCGTGCCGGCGGCCGTGGTGGCCACGGTCTGTTCAATCGTTGATGCGCCGGACAGGCGCACTTGGCGGCGCGGTAACGCAACCGTAACGCCGTTATTGGTCATGGCCACTTTCACACCGCTGGCACTGCTTGCTTCGACCACTGCGCCGAGCGACCCATTGATCGCGCCCAGACCAGCCGCGCCTTTGCAATCGGTAAACACCAGTGAATAGGTTTCACCGGCGTCCAGCATGCCGTTGGTCACGCTGGCCAGACTGCCACCAGTGACGGTGTACACCGCCGTGCCGCCGCCCGCGCAGTTGATGGTCTGACCAGCTTGGCCGCTGGCCACCACAGCCTTAGTCGTGGTGAGCGTGGCGGCTGCCGCCTCGGTCGTATCCGCGGGCACGTAGCTGGCATTGGCGCTATAGGCAATCACTTGGTCGTTGGACAAACCCATGGTCTGCGCCTGTGAATCGCCGGTGCTGCCGCCACCGCCGCAGGCTGTGAGCAGCGCGGCGCTGCAAATCGCCAATGCCAGAGGACGAAGAGAAAATGGTGTGTGCATGGTGAGGTCCTTTCCGAATCGCTGTGAGTAGTGCGCACATCGGTGCGAAATGCGTGCACACACAGTAGGCGCAGCGCAGTCAGCACCGGTTACACAGCATCGGAAAGTTCTTGCAAGAAATTACAGCGCGCGTAGTGTGAAACACCTGCTCACGAATCGAGCAGGTTTTACAGGTGGTATCAGAGGCAGTCGCGCTCAGCGGCCACTTGCATCTCAAACGTCTCGCGCTCCCGGATCAGCTTCGCTTCTGATCCATTGACCAGCACTTCCGCCGCGCGGTTGCGGGTGTTGTAGTTGCTGGCCATGCTCATGCCGTACGCGCCGGCGGAGAGCAGCGCGACCAGATCACCCTCTTGCACGGCGAGTACGCGGTCGCGACCGAGCCAGTCGCCGCTCTCGCACACAGGGCCGACCACGTCGTAAGTCACGGCGCTGCTACGCGGCGCTACTTCAACAATTTCTGAATACGCTTCGTACAGCGCGGGGCGCATGTAGTCGTTCATCGCGCCATCGACGATGCAAAAGTTCTTGGTCGCCGCTTGCTTGAGCACTTCCACTTTCATGAGCAGCAGGCCGGCGTTGCCGACGATGGAGCGGCCGGGCTCGAGCATGAGTGTGCGGTGGCCGTGGCCGCGCGCGTCGATGCGCGCGAGCAGCGGCGCAAACAGCTGCGCGGGCGTGGGCGGCGCTTCGTCTTTGTAGGTAATGCCCAGGCCGCCGCCTACGTCCAGATGATGAATGTGGATGCCTTCGCGCTCAAGCTGCTCGATCAGATCGAGCATTTTGTCGAGCGATTCGAGATAGGGCGCAATATCCGTGATCTGGCTGCCGATGTGCGCGTCGATACCGACCACTTGCAGGCTCGGTGTTGCCGCGGCTTTGCGATACAGCGCCAGCGCGGTATCAAACTGCACCCCGAATTTGTTGCCCTTCAGTCCGGTGGAAATGTACGGGTGAGTTTTGGGATCAACATCCGGGTTGACGCGAAAGCTGATCGCAGCGCGCTTGCCATGCGCCTGCGCAATCTGCGCGATACGGTCAAGTTCTGTTTCGCTTTCTACATTGAAGCAGCCAATGCCTGCGGCGAGCGCAGCTTCAATCTCCGCATGCGTCTTGCCCACGCCGGAAAACACAATATCCCCCGCCTGGCCGCCGGCGGCCAGCACGCGCTGCAATTCGCCGGCGCTCACAATGTCGAATCCTGCGCCCAAGCTTGCGAGCAGCTTGAGAATCGACAGATTGCTGTTGGCTTTCATCGCGTAACAGATGCGGTGTTTGCGGCCGGCGAGCGCATTCTTGTACGCGGTGAAATTCTCTGTAATCGTGCGCTGTGAATACACGTAGGTGGGCGTACCAAAGCGCGCGGCAATCTCCGGCAGCGGCACAGCTTCAAGCGACAGCACGTGATTCACGCGCTGCAAGTGTGGATTTGGAAACATGGTCAGGGCTGAGGCTTTACCGCTGGCGCGGGTGGTGGAGTGGGCGAGGCTTTTGGCGCAGGCGCGGGCGGCAGCACCAGCGGCCCGCGCTGACCGCAGGCAGAGATAACAAACAGGCCGCAGGCCACGGTGGTTAGAATGAATGTTCGCTTCATCGCACTATTTTACGAGCCATGACAGATTCTGAGTTTCACGCCCTTGCCAAGCAAACTTTGGACGCGATTGACGCCGCGGTCGAGAAGATCGTGCAAACGACCGACCATGATATCGACGCGGCCCGCAACGGCGAGGTGCTGTCGCTCACGTTTGAGAACGGCAGCAAGATCATTATCAACAGCCAGGCGCCGCTGCAGCAAATGTGGATGGCGGCGCGCTCCGGCGGTTATCACTACGCCTGGAACGGCAGCGCGTGGATTGATACGCGCGACGGCACCGAGCTGTTTGCCACGCTGTCTAAACAGGCGAGCGTTCAAGGTGGATTTAGCATGCATTTCTAAGGCATGTACGCAATATCCATGCGCCTTTCCAAGCATTTTTGCCTCAAAAAGCGCATGGATATTGCGTAGAACACTTTTAGGCCTCACTTTTTTCGCAGCA